>JAZTWS010000001.1:0-1536 GCA_045636005.1 Eubacteriales bacterium
GATCA
Organism: Eubacteriales bacterium; assembly: GCA_045636005.1. Classification (GTDB taxonomy): domain Bacteria; phylum Bacillota; class Clostridia; order Oscillospirales; family CAG-272; genus RGIG8775. The sequence goes on from JAZTWS010000001.1 coordinate 6, forward strand.
CGTCCATAAGCGAGGGGTCTTTGCGCAGACGGGCGAGGTAAGCGCGCGTCCTCTCGGCAGGCTCGCTCGGATAGGTGCTTGGGATCTCGTCGTGCGCGACGATAAGCTCGCGCTTGGCGGTGTAGTGGAGCTTGGCGCCGTCTACGGGGCGGTAATTGATGTGGCAAAGGTAGAAATATTCCAAGGGGAGATAGTTATGGTTGGTAAAGCTTACGGTAAGGTCGATAAGCGATGCGCTTTCGTAAAGACGGCACGCGGGGCAGAAGTCGTAATGCGTCTCAAAGGCGGATCTGTGGGTGTATCGGCCGCCAAGCTCGATGTATGCGCCGCGCGCATCCTCACCAAGCGTAAGAAGGGCTTCTTGGTACTTGGCGATCGGAAGCTCGCCGTGCGGCAGATGCGTGTCCTCGGGGGTGGGATTTCCCATCGCGGTGAGGCCGCAATGCATCAAAAAGCAACCGTAGGTCTCGTTATAGTTCGCGCGGTTGGGGAGCGGCTCGTCAAACTTCGAGCGCATGACGAGATGTTGGCCGAGAAAGGTCATATCCCAGATCATTTGTCCGAGGAAGGGAAGCAGGATAAGGTACCCCTTGTCGTTTTCAAGCTTGATTGCCTCTACGCCGCTTGCATAGCGGAAGGCGGTGGCGCGGAGCGCGCCGTATTCGGCAAGCGTATGTGCGCGTTCGGTAAACTGTTTGGGATAGAGTGGTATCTTTCCGTTCATAATGTCTCCTTATAAAACAACTTTTCATCTTAATTATACCAAAAAATGCGGCGTTTGTATTTACATAATCTTCAATGTTTTTTGTAGTATATTAAATTTTTTCAATATTGACGAGAAAAGGAATTGACGCGTGGAGGAAAGTGTGTTACAATAAAAAAGGGGGTGAGGACATGGAGTTTAAGCTGAAGTCCTTCAAAACCGACCTTTGCGTATCACGCCTGGCGAACATTCATTATTTTGAATTCGTGAAGAAATATCATACCTTTAAGGATAGCCATCCCTTTCGGGAACTGATCTACGTCGACAGCGGTGAGATCACGGTGGAGGCCGAGGGCTATTCGGGCAAGCTTTGTGACAAGCAGCTTTTGATCCACAAAAGCGACGAGGCACATTCGCTTTATTGCCCCGATGATATTGCGCCAAACGTGATCATCATTGGTTTTGCGTGCGACGCCCGTGAGCTGGATATCTTTTCGTGCGAGCCGCAAACGCTGACGCAAGAGCAGATCCAGATGCTTGCCGAGGTGGTAAGGGAAGGCCGCTCGGTCTTTTTGCCGCCCTACGATATCCCCAATCTCAAGGACATGAAAAAGCGGGAGGACTATCCCTTCGGAGCCGATCAAATGATCAAGCTTTGGTTTGAGATGTTTTTGATCGATCTGGTGCGCACTACCCGTAAGCATACGGGCGACGCGCCGTCCGCGCAGACGGGGCGCGGCGTGGAGGCGATCCGAGACTATGTAGAGCATCATTATAAGGAGCGTATTACGCTTGACGATCTTTGCTTTCTGTTTGGCACGAACAAGA
>JAZTWS010000002.1:0-6246 GCA_045636005.1 Eubacteriales bacterium
ACACCATCGCGCGTATCCGCAACCCCGAATACACCGACCAGGCCTACGCCATGCGTGACGAATTCGCCCTCTCGATGATCTTCAACCCCGAGCTGCAAACGGCCATCGAGATCGAGCGTTTGCTCAAATTCCCCGCCTTCCTCAAGCGCGACTCCTTTGCCAAGGGCCGCGTGGAGATCGTGGAGCTGAAAATTGAGGAGGATAGCAAGCTTTGCAACGTGCCTCTTTTGGATATATACAGTATTATCAAATGCAAGGTCTTGGTCTGCGCGGTTCTTCGAAACGGCGTTTGTATCACGCCCGACGGTTCGTTTACCCTTGAGGAAGGCGACCGTATCTTCGTCACCGCCCCCACCGAAAATCTGACGACGCTTCTCAAAAATCTCGGCGTGGTCACGCACCGTGCCAAGCGCGTTTTGTTAGCCGGCGGCGGCAGAGTGGCTTACTATCTTGCGGGGCGGTTGCTCAAAAACCGCATTGCCGTTCAAATTCTGGAAAAAGACAACAAGCGTTGCCGTCAGCTTGCCGAGCTTTTGCCCGACGCTGACGTAATCCACGGAGACGCCAGCGAGCGTGAAACGCTTGACAGTGAACGTTTCGCCGCCTGTGACGCGCTCGTAGCACTCACGGGACTTGACGAAATGAATATCATTCTCTCGCTTTGGGGCTCGGCGCAGGGCATTCCCGCCGTCATCACCAAGCTGGGACGCATGGAAAACACCGCTCTTATCGATTCGCTTCCCGTGGGAAGCATCGTAAGCCCCCGCAAGCTTTGCTGCGGCACCATCGTGCGTTATGTGCGCGCTATGCAAAATCAGGCGGGTGCGGCTCTCACCATTCACACCATTGCCGACGGGCAGGCCGAGGCCATCGAATTCCCCATCGACAAAACAACACTTCATTGCGGCGTTCCGCTGAAGAATCTGAAAACCAAAAAGAACGTTCTCGTGGCCTGCATCACGCGCGGCAAGGACGTGGAGATCCCGAACGGTAACTCCAGCTTCACGGTGGGTGACCGTGTGGTCGTGGTAGTCAGTGGCGGCGAGATCCTGCTTCACTTCAACGATATTTTTGAGGCGTAATTATGAACTATAAAATGATGGGGCGCTTTCACGCCCTGCTCCTTGCCATAGAGGCCGGCTTTATGCTCCCTGCCCTTATTTTAAGTCTTGTGCAGGGCCCGCAAAAAACCGCCGTGGCTTTTGCTATCAGCATCGCGGTCATTGCCGTGGTTGCCGCCCTCCTCTTTTTGCTTTCGCGTGGAGCCAAGCGTGATTTCTACGTTCGCGAGGGGCTCATTTGCGTCGGTAGCAGCTGGATCGTCATCAGTCTTTTTGGTTGTCTTCCCTTTTTCCTTTCGGGTGAGATCGGGGGTTTTATTGACGCGCTTTTTGAAATGACGTCGGGCTTCACCACCACGGGTGCCTCGATTGTTGCCAACGTCGAGGGGCTTTCCAAGGGAATTCTCTATTGGCGATCCTTCAGCCATTGGCTTGGCGGTATGGGCGTTCTGGTCTTTCTTCTTGCACTCCTGCCCGCCGAAGGCTTCACGATGCATCTGTTTCGCGCGGAAAGCCCGGGTCCCGAGGTGGGCAAGCTGGTGCCAAGCCTCAAAAAAACGGCGCGCGTTCTGTATCTGACCTATATTGCGCTGACCGTACTCAACTTTATCTTTCTGCTTGCGGGCGGCATGCCGCTTTTCGATTCGGTCTGCACCGCACTCGGCACGGCGGGAACGGGTGGCTTTGGCATCAAAAACGATAGCATGGCCTCCTATAGCCCGTATCTCCAGAACGTTACCACGGTCTTCATGCTTCTCTTTGGCGTCAATTTCAGTTGTTACTATCTTCTTTTGATGCGCAAGATCAAGCCCGTCCTTCGTGACGAGGAGCTTCGCTTTTACATCGGATTGATCGTAGGCACGGTGACGCTTATCGCCTTGAACACGTATTCGATGTTTGACAGTATAGGCGAAACCGTTCGCCACGCGGCCTTTCAGGTGGCGGCCATCATCACCACCACGGGCTTTGCCACGGTGGACTTTAACCTGTGGCCCTCCTTCTCCAAGTGCATCCTGCTGATTTTGATGGTAGTGGGTGCTTGTGCGGGAAGCACGGGCGGCGGTATGAAGTGCTCACGCGTGCTTCTGCTTTTCAAAAATCTCAAGCGCAACATCTCAAACATTCTGCATCCGCACAAGGTGCAGGTCATTCGCGTAAATCAAAAAGCCGTCAGCGAGCGCACGGTTTCGGGCGTGGGGGCTTATCTTGCGGCCTACGTCATCATCCTGATCCTCAGTACGCTTTTGCTGGCGATCGACGGCCACTCCTTTGAGACCAATTTCTCGGCCTCGCTTTCCTGTCTTAACAATATCGGCCCCGGCCTTGACGCCGCAGGCCCCACCTGTAACTACGCCTTTTTCAGCCCGCTCTCCAAGATCGTTCTCATCTTGAATATGCTGGCAGGACGCCTTGAGATCTTCCCCATCCTCGTCCTTTTCAATTTCCACGCTTGGCGAAAGAAATAAAACAAATTGAAATTTAAAATACAAACGGGCGGAGTCCGATAAATCGGACTCCGCCCGTTTGTATTTATGCCAGCGCGTCAAGTGCATCCAAGAGGACGAGAAGCTGCTCGTCCCAATAGGTGCGGTTGCTGTCGATCATATTCTGAACGTCCTTGCCCTCCACAACGTAGCGGAAAAGCGCACCGAAGTTACCCATGCTGAGCGAAGAATAGGCAAAGCCAAAGGAGAAATTGAAGGAATTCAGGATCCGATCGTACATCTCGGCGTCGGCCGCCTCACGCGAATAATGGCCCTTGAGCACCGTTTCGTAATACACGGGAATGACCTGCTTATAGCTCTCGGCCGAAAGCACCTCAAGCACCGCACTCACCTTGACCGCGCGGTCGTCGCTCAAATTCGAGCAAATGGCGATCGCCGAGGCGTTGTTAGCAAAGCAGGTGCGATAATCCTCCTGCTCCTCATCGTATTTGGGAAGCGGAAGTACACCGTAATTGACCTCCGACGCCTTCATCTGCGCGCCAAAGCCCAAGGTCTCCATATAGAACAGCAAATTGCCGTTTTGCATGGCGGTTTCCTCATGCGGCGCGGTCGACGAAGCGAGAAGCGACCCCTCGTTATTGAAGAGCTTCATCACCTTCTCGTAAGCAGGAACGGTTCGTGCGTTCACGATCGTAATATACGGCTCGCCGTATTCGTCGATTGCCGTGAACTCAAGTCCCATCGCAGGCACCCATGCGTCCATAATACCCGTATCGGTGGTAAGATTTTTCATGCCTACCACGTCGCCGCCGTCTACGCGGCCGTTGGAGTTGAGGTCGTCCCAGCAATTTGATACGTACTCGGTCAGTCGGTCGATCGTCCATTTGTTATCTCGCACAAGCGCATAGAGCGTCGCATCCTTTTCGTCGGGATACTTCTCATTAAAGAGATCGCGGTTAAAGAAAAGACAACATCCGCCCGCCACCTCGGAAATCGTAAGCGAGCCACCCGCGAAGAAAAGCGCACCGTAAACGCTCAACTCATCCACCATGGTACCGTTCCACCACGGCTTTTGGAAATTGAAGTAACCGCCCTCCTCCTCGGTGAGCAGATTCAAATTGTAATAGATGCCTTGCTTGGTCAGCGGAGATGCCGTAGAGAGATAGAAGGCCGCGCCATCGTAGTCCCCCGTATTCGTCAGCACCGAAACCGAAAGCGCCTCATTCCACGGCGCATAGTCCGGATAGGCCGCCGACATGCCTATCGCCTTGATCTCGGCTCCGAGACGAGTCTCCACGTCGATGTTTCGATAATGGATCGCGTCGTAAAGCGGATGATTGAGAAGCTCCTCACAGGCAAGCTCGTAGGCATATATTTCCCTGTCATTCCGCACCAAAAAACGGAAGGTCTCGCCCTCAAACCGAAGATCCTTCGGGACGGTGTCCTGTTCTTCGTCGCGCGAATAGTCGGTAGACTCTGACGTTGGCGTATCCATATCGGGCGTCGTCTCCGCAGGAGCTTCCCCACAGGCAACGAGTGCCGTGACAAGTATAAGATGCGCAAGAATCAGCGAAAGAAGTCGTTTTATCTTCATGGTATCTCCCTTTCGTTTGTTATCTTTTTTATTGTAACACAAAAAAAGGAGAATTGCAAGGCACAACGGTAAAATCAAGCCTCGATCTTTTTGATATTGGGAATGCGTGCCACCACTACGGCAAGCACGGCGGTCAGCAGGATCTCGGGAAGCATATAGCAGGCGTTGTAGATAAGCGAATAGACAAACGAAAGTGACGCGCCGTCAAGATGCGCCATGATCCAACGGCTGATCGCCCACTCGGCCGCCACAGTATCGGTAAAAAACCACTCAGCCCACGCGCCGTAGAAGATCGCGCCCGAGATAACGTGCGCCACATAACGCAGAGCAAGCACCACGATCGCACCGAGCGAAAGCGCCGCGCCCTTGCCAAGTCTTTTGCGGAACAGACCGCCAAGCCCAAGCACCGTGTAAGCCAAAAGATAATCGAGAAGCAAAACGAAAATCGCCATGGTGAAGCCACCGAAGCTTTCACTGTTCGGCGTAAAGAGTGCCAAAATAACCGAGGAATGCCCCAAGAGAAGATCGCAAACGATCTGAATGAGCGCATAGGCAAAAGCAGTAAACAACCCGTGCTTCACGCCGTACATATACGAAATAATGATGATGGGAAGCGCGCTGGCGATCGTAATACAACCGCCAAAGGGCAGGTTGAGAAACGGAATGAGCGCACACACGAGCGCCAACACCGTGGAGAGTGCAAGCATCACGGCAGATAAGGTGAGCTTTCGGATTTGGGAGATTTTCATAAGTGTCCTTTCTACGCATAAAAGGCCTCACGGAAATCCCGTGAGGCCAAAATCACAAATATAGCGCGACAAAGTCGCTCTTGCATCATCTTCCTACGCCGGTATTATCCGTATCAGGTTAAAGGGTTCGGAAATTCTTCCATCTCAGCCGACCTTGTCAGCACCCCCGATTTATGCGGTTGTCGTGGAGATTATAGCACACCCTGCCCATTTTGTCAAGCCCCCTTTTTCTTTTTTTTGACAAATTCGGAGAAAAAGCAAAAATCATCGGCCTTTGGTTGACAAAAAAGGGGGTTTGTGCTATAATAAATTTGATTATATAAAAATGAAAGTGAAGGAGTCAATATGGCAACATTTATCAACGAACCCTCGCATACCTTTAACGAATATTTGCTGATCCCCGGCTACTCCTCGGCAGAGTGTATTCCCGCCAACGTCAGCCTCAAGACCCCTCTTGTAAAGTTCAAGAAGGGCGAAACGCCGGCTATTACCATGAACATTCCCATGATCTCCGCGATCATGCAGGCGGTATCGGATGACCGCTTGGCCGTAGCACTTGCCACCGAGGGCGGCGTTGCTTTCATTTACGGATCGCAGACCATTGAGGACGAGGCGGCTATGGTCGCCCGTGCCAAGTCCTATAAGGCAGGCTTCGTTAAGAGCGACTCTAACCTCTCGCCCGACGCCACCATGGCCGACTGCGTGGCACTCAAGGAGGCAACGGGACACTCCACCATCGCCGTCACCGAGGACGGCACTGCCGACGGCAAGCTCGTGGGTATCGTCACAACCCGTGACTACCGCGTAAGCCGTATGGATCCCGCCACCAAGGTTCGTGAATTTATGACGCCGTTTGAAAAGTTGGTTTGGGCAAAGGAAGGAACCACGCTCAAGGAAGCCAACGATATTATTTGGGACCACAAGCTCAATTCGCTTCCCATCATCAATGACGAGGGCAAGCTTTGCTACTTCGTTTTCCGCAAGGACTACGATATGCACAAGAAGAACCCCAACGAGCTTCTTGACGCCTCCAAGCGTTACGTCGTGGGCGCAGGTATCAACACGCGTGACTTTGCCGAGCGCGTTCCCGCTCTCATCGAGGCAGGGGCCGACGTTCTTTGTATCGACTCCTCCGAGGGCTTTAGCGAGTGGCAGAAGCGCACGATCGCTTGGATCCGCGAGAACTACGGCGATAGCGTAAAGGTAGGCGCGGGCAACGTGGTGGACGCCGCAGGCTTCCGCTTCCTTGCCGAGTGCGGTGCGGACTTCATCAAGGTCGGCATCGGCGGCGGCTCGATCTGTATCACCCGTGAAACCAAGGGCATCGGCCGCGGTCAGGCAACCGCGCTCATCGACGTTTGCAAGGCACGCGACGAATACTTCAAGGAAACCGGCAT
>JAZTWS010000003.1:0-15090 GCA_045636005.1 Eubacteriales bacterium
AAGCCGCACAGACAATGCGATTTGGAAAGTCCGTTAAAGCTTAACACCAAAGCATCCTCCCCAAGCGTTGCCGTGGGCGTGTGGCACACGCCGTCCAAAACCAAGCGGTCGTAGATCTCGTCCGACAGAATCACAAGGTTATTTTCGCACGCGATTTGATACATCTCCTCCACGATATGATGGTCATAAACCGCACCCGTTGGGTTGTTGGGGTTAATAATAAGAAGTGCCTTGGTCTTGGGCGTGATCTTTGCGCGAACGCTTGCAAGATCGGGTTGCCAGCCTGACGCCTCGTCGCAGTCATAAAAGACTGCCTTACCGCCCGCCAGCTTGATCATATTTACCCAGAGCGAATAACAGGGCGCGGGTACCAAAAATTCGTCGCCGTCCGAGCAAAGTGCCGTGACCGCAAGATAGGACGCTTCACTTACGCCGTTGGTAATGTACACGTCGTTCGGCATCACACCGCACACACCAAGCGACGTGTGATAGTCCGCGATCGCCTCGCGCGCCGCCGTCATGCCCTTCAGGTCACAGTAGCCAAGCGCACCGTCAAGCGAGAAGGTAAGCACCTCCTTCACGGATGATGGCATCGAAAAGCCAAAGGCAGCGGGGTTTCCCGTGTTGAGCTTTAGGATCTTCTCCCCCTCGGCCTCCTTTTCAAGCGCGCGGTAATAAAGCTCTCCTCTTATATCCGAAAAAACGTCGGCCAGCTTATTGGATATCATATATTTTCTCCTTTTTTTCATTTCGCCTCTTGATTATATCACGAAGCTGTGTTATAATCAAATATATATATTTATATATTTGCCATAACGAAATGATTATGAGGTGTGCCATGTTTCAGTATGAGGAATACGTATATACGGTCTATCGCGAAAAAAGCTTTACACGCGCGGCAGACAAGCTTTTTATCTCGCAACCCGCACTCAGCGCCACGGTCAAAAAGCAAGAGGAGCGCCTCGGCTTCAAGATTTTTGACCGCGCCTCCCCCGCGCTCGCGCTTACCGAGGAGGGCGAGGTCTACATCCGCGCCATCGAAAAGCTGCACGCGCTGAAAAAGAATCTGGAAAATCAGATCATGGACATTGCCGATCTGCACACGGGCAGTCTTACCGTGGCTGGTGCCAATTTTATCTCCTCCTTCGTCCTCTCCGAGATCATCGAGCGGTTCACCGCACGCTATCCCGGCATTGACGTGCGCCTCATTGAGTCTAACTCCAAGGAGCTGGAGTCCTTCGTGATCGAAGACAAGGTGGATATCGTTTTCGACTATACCTACAACAGCGACTTCATTCACGGCGAACCGCTTTTGGAGGAAAACATCCTGCTTGCCGTTCCCAAGAAAAACCCGTTGACCCTTGCCCTCTCCGAGATTGCACTCACGAGTGGTGACATCCGAAACGGAAAGCATTTGGCAGAAAAAACGCCCCCCGTCGATCTTTCCGCCTGCAACGGTGCAGGATTCCTCATTCTAAAGCCGGGAAACAGTATGCACCGCATCGCTACCGCGCTTCTTGAGGAAAGCGGTGTTACCTACAAGACCTCTATCCAGCTCGATCAGCTTATGACCGCCTACAATATGTGCGGACTCGGCATGGGGCTTACCTTCCTCACCGACACACTCATCAAGACCGCCGCCGAAAACCCCAACGTATCCTACTATAAGATCAAAAGCTCACACGCCACGCGAACACTCTATATGGAACACAAAAAACACAAATACGTCAACCGCGCCATGCGGCAATTCATGGCCCTCGCTCGTGAGCTTTATTCATAAATTGAAGTTACGAGTTCGCTCCGCGACCTCGGTGTTACCGCGCCGCCGTGACGACAGAGCGATAAGTCAAAATTGGAAAACTCCAAACAAAAAAGGCTGAACGATCAGCCTTTTTTATTTAGCCAAGATAAATAAGAAGCACCGAAATATCGGCGGGACTTACGCCGCTGATGCGCGATGCCTCGGCCACGGTCAAGGGACGGATCGCCGATAGCTTTTGCACCGCCTCAAGCCTGAGACCCTTGATCGCGTGATAGTCAAGGTCGGACGAAAGCCGTTTGTCCTCCAGCTTTTTCTGCCGTGCCACCTCAGCGATCTGCCGTTTGATATAGCCCTCGTATTTCACCGAGACCTCAACCGCCTCGCGCACGCGGCGCGAAAGCGTCGGACGCCCGTCGTCGATCTCCGCCAATGCCTCGTAGGTGATCTCGGGTCGGCGCAAAAGATCGGCAAGTGACGCGCCGCTTGCAAGCGGCGTTGCACCAAGCCGCATCAAAAGCCCCTCGGCACGCTCGGGTGAGACGTGCGTGGCGGCAAGCCGACTCTCCTCGTCCTTGATCTGCTTTTGCTTTTCGAGGAAACGCGCGTAGCGCGCCTCGTCAATGAGCCCCACGCGGTAGCCGATCGGCGTCAGACGCGCGTCGGCGTTGTCCTGCCGCAGCAGCAGGCGGTATTCCGAGCGCGAGGTCATCATGCGGTAAGGCTCCTTCGTTCCTTTGATAACGAGATCGTCAATAAGCGTTCCGATATAACTGCCCGACCGCGCAAGGATCATCGGCTCCTCACCCCTCAAGGCAAGCGCCGCGTTGATGCCTGCCACAAGACCCTGTGCCGCCGCCTCCTCGTAGCCCGAGGTGCCGTTGAACTGCCCCGCACCGTAAAGACCGCCGATCTCCTTAAATTCCAAGGTAGGCAGAAGTCCCGTCGGGTCGGCGCAGTCGTATTCGATGGCATAGGCGTAGCGCATAATCTCGGCATCCCCAAAACCGTCAAGCGACGCGAGCATTGCGCGCTGCACGTCGGTGGGAAGCGAGGTCGAAAAGCCCTGAATGTAGGTCTCCTCGGTATCCCTGCCCATCGGCTCGACGAACAGCTGATGCCTTTCCTTGTCGGCAAAGCGCACGAGCTTGTCCTCAATGGACGGACAGTAGCGCGGCCCCGTGCCGTGTATCTGCCCCGAATAGAGTGCCGAGCGGTGAATGTTGTCCTTTATGATCTTGTGCGTTTCGGCGTTGGTATAAACGATATGACAGGGGATCTGCGAGAGCGAATCGAAGAAATCCTCGTCATTCTCGGAATGATAGGGCGTGATATGCTCCTCACCCACCTGCTCCTCCAGCACCGAAAGATCGATGGAAGAACGCTTCACGCGAGCGGGCGTTCCCGTTTTGAAGCGCATCATGCGTACGCCCTCGCGCGCAAGTGCCGCCGAAAGTCCCTTGGCCGCCAAAAAGCCGTCGGGCCCGCTCTCGTAATTTTTGTCTCCCACGAACACGCGCCCCTCAAGGTAGGTACCCGTGCAAAGAATCGCACACTTGCAGTGCCATTCCTCCCCTAAATGCGTAATAAGCGAGCAAACGCGCCGTTTCCCATCCTGTTCCTCGGTCTTCACATCCACAATCTCGGCCTGCACCAAGCGCAGATTTTCGGTGTTCTCAAGCGTTCGTTTCATCAAAAGATGGTAGGCCGCACGGTCGGCCTGCACGCGCTTGGAATGCACCGCCGCGCCCTTGCCGAGATTGAGCGTGCGCGATTGCAGAGTGACCTCATCGGCCGCGCGTCCCATCTCGCCGCCAAGCGCGTCAATCTCAAACACAAGCGTCCCCTTGGCCGTGCCGCCAATGGAGGGATTGCAGGGCAAATTCGCGATCGAATCGAGCGACATGGTGAAAAGCACGGTCTTCCGGCCCATGCGCGCTGCGGCCAAGGCCGCCTCGATGCCCGCGTGGCCTGCGCCCACAACGGCAATTTCTGTCTCAAACATATATGTTTTCTCCTTCGGGATGACAATATCTTGACTTCTATTATAGCACATTCCGTCTCTTTTGGCTACCCAAAAGAAAACTTTTTCACCAAAAAGCTCCCTTCTTTGCAAAAAATTTAAAAAAATTTAATTTTTTTTGGCAATCCTCTTGACAGAATGAAAAATTGAGTGTATTATATAAGTAAATATACGGCAAAGCCGTAAAAATTTAGAAGAGGTATCTCATGTACGAAGACAAGACTTTGGTCTGCAAGGATTGCGGACAGGAATTCACCTTTACTGCCGGTGAGCAGGAATTTTATGCTGAGAAGGGCTTTACCAACGAGCCTCAGCGTTGCAAGGCGTGCCGCGATGCTCGCAAGGCAACAAACGGTGCCAAGACGCGCCAGATGTATGAAGCAGTATGCGCAAGCTGTGGACAGACCTGCCAGGTTCCTTTCCAGCCTCGCGATGACCGTCCGGTCTACTGCAGCGAATGCTTCAAGAATAGATAAGTGTTCCAAAGCAAAAAACCCTTCGGGGTTTTTTGTTTTTTTATTTTAAAATCCGAAATCCCCTTGCGTTTTTTTGCCATTTATGGTATACTGAAAACAGAATTTTTTGTCGAAAGGATACGGAAATGAAAAAGAAAATCTTCGCCGTGATCTTGCTTTGTCTGCTTGCCGCGTTGGCCGTCTCCTGTGGAGAGCCCACGCCCCCCGAGGAATGCAAGCACAAGCGCCTCACCGAAACGAAATACGAGCCGACCTGCTCGCTTGAAGGCTATATCCAGCACGTTTGTCTGGAGTGCGGCCATACCTACAAAAGCGATTTCGTAGAGCCCAAGGGCCACGACCTTGCTACCGTTGTCACGCAACCCACCTGCTCTACCGAAGGATATACCACCTACATATGTAACATCTGCGACTATTCCTACGACGCGGGCCTTATTGCGCCCACGGGTCATACGCTGACCTCAAAGATCACGCCGCAGACCTGTGCAACCGAGGGCTATACCACCTATTCCTGCGCCTGCGGCTATTCCTACCGCACCGCGCTCATCATCCCCAACGGCCATAATCTGACCAAGACCACCGTGGTGCCCACCTGCACGGCGGACGGCTACGACCTTTACGAGTGCAACGTGTGCGACTATCACTATAAGACGGCATTCACCCCGATGAAGCACAACTTCACCGAAACAGTCACCAAGCCAACCTGTACGGCAGAGGGCTATACGCTCTTCGATTGCAAGGAATGTGACTATACCTATAAAACCAACTACGTTGCCCCCACGGGACACGACTACTCCAATTCCAAGAAAACCATCGCGCCCACCTTCAGTACCTCGGGCTATACGATTTACACCTGCAAATGCGGCTTCAGCTATATCAGCGACTACGTATGGTATAGCAACATCTTCTCGGGCGCACGAGGCAACGAGGATAAAAATTGTGCGTTCGGCGTTGACCTCTCCTACCACAATAAGACGGTTGACTTTGAGGCTCTTGCCGCCGACGGCGTGGATTTCGTCATTCTTCGCGCAGGCTACGACGGCCATGTAGATACGAAATTTGAAGAGTATTACGCCGCCGCACGAAAGGCGGGCCTTGATATCGGTGCTTATATCTACACCTACGCCACGAACGTCGATGACCTCGTAACCTACACCACAACCATATTGAAGACACTGGAGGGTAAAACCTTCGAATATCCCATCTATCTTGACCTTGAGGACGCCGCGCAAAAGGCTCTTCCCACCGAAACGCTGATGGATATGTGCTTCGCATACTGTGAGCTTTTGGTGCAGAACCGCTACTACCCCGGCATTTATTCCTACCTCAACTTCATCGAAAGCAAGCTCAACGCCGAGCAGCTTGCCGCGTGCTTTGACGTATGGGTAGCACACTACCCGCTGAGCATGTCGGTTTACGGCAAGGATTATTATGTGGACGACTACAGTATGTGGCAGTACACCGAAACGGGAAGCGCAGACGGCGTGAACGGAAAGGTCGATCTCAACATCTGCTACAAGGACTACCCCACCCTTATCGAAGAGCTCGGCTACAACGGCTATACCAAATAACAAAAAGGAAAAATTATGCTTTCATCGGTCTATAGCGCCGGAATATCGGGCATCGACGGCTTTCTCGTCACGGTGGAATGCAACTCACGCCAGAAAAAATTCGCCTTTGATATCGTCGGGCTTCCCGACACCGCCATCAAGGAAGCGAAGGAGCGTGTGCGCACTGCCTGCGAAAATACAGGCATCCGATTTCCCAATCTTTGTCATACCGTAAACCTCGCCCCGGCCGACAGGCGCAAGGAAGGCTCGGCCTTCGACGCGGCTATCCTCCTCGGCATTCTCCGCAACGCAGGCGTTGTCAAGCGCGAGGTCACACTTTCGGATAAATGCGTCATCGGCGAGCTTTCGCTCTCGGGCGAGCTTCGCGGCGTGCGCGGCATTCTCTGTATGTGCTGTGCCGCCAAGGATGCAGGGCTCCGCGAAATTTACGTTCCCCTCGAAAACGCCGCTGAGGCGGCGGCCGTCAAGGGCATTACGGTGTACGGCGTCAAAACCGTATCCGACCTTATCTCTCACCTCAACGGCGGCAAGCTTTTGACTCCCATGACTCCCGTGGAAAGCACCGCGTCGGAGGATGCGATCTTGGATTTTGCCGACGTAAGAGGTCAAAAATACGCCAAGCGCGCCATGGAGATCGCGGCCGCAGGCGGCCACAACATTTTGCTCGTTGGCCCGCCCGGCACGGGAAAATCCATGCTCGCCAAGCGTCTCCCCTCGATTCTGCCTCCCCTCACCTTCGCGGAGGCCATTGAAACCACAAAAATTCACTCGGTTGCTGGCAGACTTAGCGGCAACACCTCGCTTTTGTCGATCCGCCCCTTCCGCTCGCCGCATCACACGATGTCGGCGGTGTCATTGGTCGGCGGCGGTGTCAATCCCCTGCCCGGCGAGATCTCGCTGGCGCACAACGGGGTGCTCTTTCTCGACGAGCTGCCCGAATTTCCCAAGCAGATCACCGATTCCTTGCGTCAACCGCTGGAGGACAAGCAGATCACCATCACCCGTGCCAACGGCCGCGTGACCTTTCCTTGCGCCTTTATGCTGGTGGGTGCCATGAATCCTTGCCGTTGCGGCTACTATGGTCATCCAACTATAAAATGCACCTGCAAGCCCGACGACGTCGCGCGCTATATGTCGCGCTTAAGCGGCCCCCTGCTTGACCGCGTGGACATTCAGATCGAGCTTCCCTCGCTCTCTTATGAGGAGCTTTCGGCCAAGGAGGACGGCGCGGAACACTCGGCCACCGTGCGTGAGCGTGTCATTGCGGCACGCCGCTTTGCAAGAGAAAGGATCGAGAAGGACACCGATGCCCCCGCAGGTGCCGAGCGCATCTTCTGCAACGCCATGCTCGACTCGGCCGCCATTCGCCGCTACTGCGTGCTTTCGGACGGAGCGTCAAAGCTGCTCGAAACCGCCTATAAGACCATGGGACTTTCGGCGCGTGGCTATGACCGTATTCTGCGCGTGGCACGCACCATTGCCGACCTCGCGGGAAGTGAGATCATCGACAGCGTCCATATCGCCGAGGCCATTCAATACCGCAAGCTTGACAAGCGGATCCCGGGCCTTGCCCATTAAAAGCAAAATCTCCAAGCCGTCCCCTATGCGGCTTGGTTTTTTTGTTTCATTTGATGTTTTTTTCACAAATGCCTTGACGAAAAAGAAAAATAAGTATATAATGGTAACATCTTTTTTTATGAAAGAATTATCTATACACGGAGGGTTCAAAAATGAACAGAGTTTACAACTTTTCGGCAGGTCCGTCCATGCTCCCTTTACCGGTACTCGAAAGAGCAGCATCCGAACTGGTCTGCTACGGAGAATCGGGAATGTCGGTCATGGAGATGTCGCATCGCTCTCCGGATTACGAGGTGATCATTCAGGATGCGGAGAAGCTTCTCCGTCAGATCATGAATATTCCCGACAATTATAAGGTACTGTTCCTTCAGGGCGGTGCCTCCACCCAGTTTGCCGCCGTTCCCATGAATCTCATTAAGAGAACGGGCAAGGCCGACTATATCGTATCGGGTCAGTTCTCGGGTAAGGCCTACAAAGAGGCGCAGAAGCTCGGTTACGACGTCAAGTGCGTTGCCACCACCAAGGAGGACAATTTCGACCATGTTCCCGCGGTAACGCGTGACATGATCCGTCCCGACGCCGCTTATGTACACATGTGCTTTAACAACACCATTTACGGCACCAAGTTCGGCTATATTCCCGACACGGGCGACGTTCCGCTGGTTGCCGATATGTCCTCCTGCATCATCTCCGAGCCGGTTGACGTATCCAAGTTCGGCGTGATCTACGCAGGCGCGCAGAAGAACATGGCTCCCGCAGGCGTGACGATCGTCATCGTCCGCGAAGATCTCCTGGATTACGCCGAGGAAGATATGCCCACGATGCTTGAGTGGAAGACCATGGCAGAGAACGATTCGATGTATAACACGCCTCCCTGCTACACCATTTACATGGCAAAGCTCGTGTACGATTGGATCATCGAGCTTGGCGGTCTTGAAGAAATGAAGAAGATCAACGAGAAGAAGGCAAACCTTCTTTACGATTATCTCGACTCGCAGGATTACTACACGGCCCCCGTTAAGAAGGACAGCCGCTCGATGATGAACGTAACCTTCGTTACGGGCGACGCCGACCTTGACAAGAAGTTCGCCTCCGAGGCCTCGGCAAGAGGACTCAAGAACCTCAAGGGTCACCGCAGCGTTGGCGGTATGCGCGCTTCCATCTATAACGCTATGCCCTACGCAGGCGTTGAGGCACTCGTTGCCTTCATGAAGGAATTTGCTGCCGCAAATCCCAAGAAATAAGGAGATAGACATGAAAGTACAGCTTTTGAATAAGATCGCCGCCGTCGGCACGAATGAGCTTGACCCGGCGGTATACACCATCGGCGCGGACGTTGCCGAGCCCGACGCCATTATGGTTCGCTCGGCCGCTATGCATGAGATGACCTTTGACAAGAACCTCAAGGCCATCGCTCGCGCAGGTGCCGGTGTCAACAACATTCCGATCGACCGTTGCACCACGGAGGGTATCGTGGTATTCAACACTCCCGGCGCAAACGCCAACGGTGTAAAGGAGCTTGCCGTTTGCGCACTCCTTCTTGCCTCCCGCGATATCGTGGGCGGTATCGAATGGGCAAAGAGCCTTGAGGGAACCACCGAAGTCGCAAAGGCGGTTGAGGCGGGCAAGTCCAAGTTCGCAGGTCAGGAGATCAAGGGCAAGACGCTCGGTGTTATCGGTCTTGGTGCCATCGGCGGTATGGTGGCGGGCATTGCCACGCACCTCGGGATGAAGGTTATGGGTTGTGACCCCTTCATCAGCATCGCAGGCGCATGGAACCTCAACCACCACGTTTCGCACGCCAATACCTACGACGATATCTACAGAGACTGTGACTATATCACGCTTCACGTTCCCGCAACGCCCGACACCAAGAAGATGATCAATGCCGAAACCATCGCCAAGATGAAGGACGGCGTACGCATCATCAACCTCTCGCGCGCCGACCTTGTGGATGCCGAGGCGGTGAAGGCCGGCCTTGAGTGCGGCAAGATCGCCTCTTACGTCACCGACTTCCCCACCGAAGATATTCTCGGCGTGAAGGGTGTCGTTGCCATTCCTCACCTTGGTGCTTCCACCGAGGAGTCCGAGGACAACTGCGCCGTTATGGCGGCACAGGAGCTTGACGCTTACCTCCGCTTTGGTAACATCAAGAACAGCGTAAACTTCCCGAACGTCGATATGCCGCTTTCTTCGGCCGTTCGTCTTTGCATCCTGCACGCAAACGTGCCCGCGATGCTTTCTCAGATCACCAACGTGCTTTCCGAGGAAGGCATCAACATCGAGAACTTGACCAACAAGTCCAAGGGCAACAACGCTTACACCATGGTAGACGTTGCCGCAGAGCCCAAGGCCGAGTCCTTGGCTAAGCTCGAAGCCATTGCCGACATTTTCCGCGTCAGAGTTATCAAGTAAATTTTCAAATAACATTACGGCTCGCGTTTCAGCGAGCCGTTTTTGTTTCCCCTCCGTTCTTCCCCAAATACGATCCAATCTATTTTATATTTCACGAAAAGAGTAATAGCCCTTGACATAAGTATAATTTTTATGTATAATATATTAAATATAGAATGGCAAAAAATACTTATATTCATTTTATTATTTTTTGGGTATCCACAGCGATACGGAAAGGATCTTTATGCGCTCTCCTGTCTTCGGCAAAAAAATGCACATGTGGGTCATCTCGCTTTTGGCTTTGGTCATGCTTCTATCGCTTTGCTTTGTAGCAAGCGCCGCAAACCATGCAACGATGACCACGGAATTCACACTCGATACCTCTACCATGTCTCGTCCCGGTTCGGGCGTAAGCATCCCCATCAATGACAATTTCAAATGGATGATCTCAGGTCCGAACGCCGGCTTTAACACCGTAACAACCAACGGCTACACGGGCAAAGCACTCATCATGAAAAACGACAATTTCACCATCTACGACAACAACGACATTCTTGATGCATACAAGGCCATCGCCATTAGCTTTGATATTTATTTTGACGCCTTCCCTACGGCAAAGGCAGGTGCGGACACCTCCCCCGACCCGACAAGCGACAACTTTAAAAACCAGTCCCTTGTCGCATGGCTCGGCGAGTCCTACGAAGGCCTTCGTATCGACTCTAACGGCGACCTTTACAGCGACGTCACCCAAAACTCCAAGCTTGACGTCAAGCTCAACAAGAAGACGTGGTATAACATCAAGCTCATTTATTCGCAGTCGAATGACAAGCTTGAGCTTTGGCTCGACGGCACCCTCGTTGCCACCGCGCCGATGTCCCACAAAACCTCCTCCTCCTTTATCCGTATCTTTGACGGCGCACACTCATACAATGCTTTCATCCGAAACATTGCGCTTTCCACAACAAACGATTTCTATTACAGCGGACTGACAAAGGAGGCATCCTCGGATACCATCTCCTATCAGACCACCAAGCCTGCGGCAGACGGAAGCTTTAAGCTGCGTATTCTTGCGGGCATCAATACTAGGGTCGATTACAAACTCTTCGGCTACCGCGTCATCATGCTGACCAAGGATGCACTCGGCAACACGGTAGAAAAGGAAATGATCGGTACCGACAAGATGGTCTATTCCGCGGTCTACGGCGACGGCACCCTGTACTCCATAAAGGAGACCTTTGGTTACGAGTATGCAGGTCTTGCTACCGTTACGGGTCTGGATAGCAATGAAGACATCATAGAGCTTATCATCTATCCCTACACGATCTCCACCGACAACAACAAGATCTACGGAACACCCGTTGCCCTTGCTTATACAGGCGAGAAGGATGCGAACGGCTATCCTCAGTTCCACATTTCCAACAAGACCACCGAGATCGTTGCCGAAGCAGACACCTGTCTTGACGTGGCACGCTCCGACACGAACATCGGCGCCGACAACCTGCTCATCGTCAGAAACACAGGTGACTATAAAACCGCCGATTACCGCGCAGGCTACTTCAAGTTCACCATCCCCGCAGAAACGGCGGCTGAGCTTGACGAAATGGCAAATATCTACTTAAACGTATATATCAGCAACATAGAGGTCCGAGAAGGACGCGAAAAGCAAAACATCTGCGTATTCGGTGCCACGTCGAATTGGACCGAAGATAACACCTACAGTGATTTCTACAACAGACTCGCACTCGGTAGTCTCGTAATCTCTTGCACGGAAAAGATAACGGGTGCGCGCGGAAGCGTACTCGATACAATTCCCGCTGACGAATATTTCGGCTCGTCTTATCTTGTCTTCGACGTTCTTGATTACGTCAAAGGTCAAACAAAGAACAGCGACGGCTCGATCACCGTCTCCTTCTGTGTCACCCACGAGGACAATAACGGAAACGCCTCTGCCATTTACTTGAGAACAAGAGAAGCCGCAGGCTATGAGCCTAAGCTGGTTTTGGAAAAATCTCTTTACCACCACGCCGTTTCCAATGAAAAGACCGAAAACGCCGGCTACGAGCCCTTAAGCTACGCCGAAACACTCGTGGACGCATGGTTTGATGAGAT
Organism: Eubacteriales bacterium; assembly: GCA_045636005.1. GTDB lineage: Bacteria > Bacillota > Clostridia > Oscillospirales > CAG-272 > RGIG8775. The sequence continues at coordinate 11,911 of JAZTWS010000003.1, forward strand.
CTACGACAAGGTATACCCCACCGATCAAAGCGGCAACCTCGTTTATCACGATGAGCTCGACGGCTTCGGCACGGATACGCTGGTAAGCCTTGACCCGAACACCGAGACCTCGGGCGACGGCAGCAATAACGCCTTCTCTTGGGACCTCGGCGGAAACGCCGGCATTTCGGAGGTTTCGATCGGCGGTTATTCGGGAAAGGCCTTCATCCTGGCCCCGGGTCAGTATTATTTCTATGATACCAACGGTATTCTGACCAACTATAACTCGGTAGCCTTCAAGTTCGACCTATGCTTTGACGAGCTTCCCACCATGTCGAGCGGGTCCTCTACCTCGCCCGATCCTTCAAGCAGCAACTTTAAGCCGCAGGCGATCTTAGCATGGCTCGGCAACTCCTACGACGGTCTGCGCATCGACGCAAACGGCAACCTTTACAGTTCCACCACGGCCTCCTCTGCGCTCGGCGTAAAGCTGACTACCGACACATGGTACTCCCTTGAGGTGGTGTTCTCAAATCAAACAGAAACCGTATCGTGTTGGCTGAACGGCAAATGCGTCGCCACCGCAAGCTACGCCGCCGTCACCGCCTCCGACTACATCCGTCTCTTTGACGGTTCCAATACCTACAATGCGTTCGTCAAGAATATCTCCCTCTCGGTTCCGAACGGCTATGCTGCCACAACCGCCACGGGTGACTTCAAGGAAGAACTCTCCTGGAAGGGCAGCAGTGCCTGGTCCACCTCGGTCGATGCCAACGGCAATTATATCGTAAGCGCAGATGCATGGATGACCGATAAGTTCGCGCGTACACTCAGCACGCTTGGCACAAGTAAGGCCAACGCCTTCCTTAACTCCTCTTATGCAAGCACCCCGACCGAATATGACATTTACGGCGGTATTACCAACGCCGGCTTCAAGGGAACGGCAACGGGCTATTTCCATACCGAAAAGCACACCGACGGCAGAACCTACGTCATCGACCCGCTCGGCAACCCCTATTTTGCCGTCTCTGTGAACCAGCTCAATCTTGGCGATACAAATAACCATAAGACCTATTCACTCGATCAGTATGAAACCAAGGATGCATATTTCGAGCAGATCACCGCATCGCTGAAGGACATAGGCATCAACACCGCCTTCGTAAGCGACTCCGACTCCATTCTCGGCGTAGAAAACGGTCTCAACGTCGTAGTCGGCGTTACGGGTGTCGGCGCCTACATGGCAAAGCTCGGACGCTCGCAGGTCAAGGAAGGCACTTACCCGAACAACAACACCATCAACGTCTTTGACCCCGACTTCCAAAGGCTTGTCAACAAGAGAAACGCCGAGCTGATCCAAACGAACGGCTATGCCGACAATAAAAATATCTTTGCCTACTCCGCAGACAACGAGCTTCCCGCAGGCGTGACCGTGCTTTACCGCTATCTGACGCTCGATCCGACCGTACCCGAAAATGCATTTTCCTACCATACCGCATGGACGTGGTTCGCAAGAAGAATGGGTTCGCTCAACCCCTCGATCGGCGATTATTTCGCCTCGAATGAGCAAACACAGCTGAATAGCGAATTTTTGTCCTTCCTTTACACCACCTATTATACGACTATAAGAAATTCAATCGAGGCAGTCGACAAGAACCATATGTACCTCGGTTCTCGTGCCAATGACACGTGCATAACCGACGAAGGCCATCTCAGAGCAGCAGGCTACTGCCTCGACATCATCACACTCAACCTTTACGGCGGCTTGAATCCAAGCGCCGAAACCATTTCCAACATCTACAAGTATTCGGGCAAGCCCTTCATCGTGAGCGAGTTCTTCGCCAAGGGACTTGACGCCATTGACGCCAACGGCTATAAGCTCGCCAACTCCACGGGTGCCGGCATCCTGGTCTATACGCAGGAGGACAGAGCAGACTATTACGAGAACTATGTACTGAATCTGCTTGAATCCAAGGCCTGCGTAGGTTGGTCTTGGTACCGCTTCCGCGACAACGATCAGAGCCTTTATACCGCAACGCTTAACGGCTCGACTCTGACCGATCTGCGTATGCTCTACGTTATGTACACCGACGTCTCCTACCCCGGAACACTTATGGACAAAGCGGGAACCGTTTATACCCTTTCCGATCTGGGCTGCGGCCAATACACCTGGAACTCGGTTCTTACGCAAACCTACAAGGGCGAGGCACTTGCCTCCAACCAAAACGTAAACAAGGGTATTTATAACAGTAACTTTTCCTCTACCGTAACCGTCTACTCTTACAAGGCCGACGGCACGCTTGACACCACGGCCGATCCCTACTCGATGGGCTCGCAAGCCTTCGAGGTAGTCGATCCCGCAAGCGAGAACGTGGAAGACGGCACGGTACTGACAAGCTTGGACGGTACGAAGACCTTTACCCTCGGTAAGAAGACCAACGCCGACGGCAGCTACACCGTAACCGTGCTTACTACCTACAAGGGTAAATATCTCGCACTTTCCCAGGCGATCCAAAACATCAGCGATAACATCATGGGAATTGTAAGATATTTTGACGCCAACTAAATAAAACGCTCCCATTCCTCCTCGGTAAAGCCGAGGAGGAATTTTTGTTTCATAAAATCAAAATTCGGCACTCTCTCACCGCACGGCGCGTTCAAGTGCCGCGAGAATTTTTGGTGCGTCCTTCCCCGCGGCAAAAAGCAGGTATTTTCCCTTCACCGAAACGCAAGCGCGCACGTCCTCGGCATAGCGCATCAAAAGGTCACCGCGCGCCTGAAAAAGCGAAACGGCATCGCGCGCCTCGCTTGCGGTATAGCAAAGCAGAACGGCCGCCTCGCAGACCTCCTCTCTTGCCGAAAGATAAAAGGCAGCATTTTTAACGCCGCCAAGTGCCGCTTCGCCACCAACAAGCGTATTGAGCAGATCACTCGGTGCCGTAATACCGCTCTCATCTCCGAATGCATACACTACACCCGACGGCAACGCACACCCCACCATTGCCTCACTAAGCACCTCGCGCGGCATAGGTTTCGTATGGGCGCAAGCAACCAACGAAAGAGCTAAACACAAACAAAGGAATATCTTTCCGATCCTCATTTCTTCCCCCCTCTCCTTGCTCTTCATTTTATGCAAAAAAATCTTGAAATAGCCCCATCTCTCCCCTCCTTGATTTATAGGCTTTTAGACGCCCCCTTGTCCTT
>JAZTWS010000004.1:0-5055 GCA_045636005.1 Eubacteriales bacterium
TAGCTCCCTTTTCCACAAGCTTGCACCGTGCGACCTCTGCCTCCTGCGCACTCTCAAAAAGGCCGAATACCGAGGGGCCACTTCCACTCATTCTGGCGGCAAACGCGCCATTTTCCGTCAGGATACGCTTTGCTTCAAGCACCGCAGGACGAATCTCGCCGATAACCTCCTCAAACACGTTGAAAAAGCCCATCGACGCCTTTTTGACGTCGCCCACTTTCATGCCCTCGCATAATGTTTCAAGCGCACTTTGGTTAAATGCTCGTTCTGAAAAATCATGATATCTCTCATCTAAACGGCGGTACGCCTCGGGCGTGGAAACTCCTTCTCCAAGCTTTGCGCATAAAATGGGACATTTCGGAAAAGACGCCCCAAGAGGAAATATTTCCTCACCGATTCCACGCACCATCTTTGTGCCCCCCAAAACACAAAAAGGAACATCGGCACCAATCGAGAGGGCAATTTTCAAAAGTTCTTCTTGCGAAAGAGGGGCGTCAAAAAGACGGTTCATTCCTCGCAAAACCGCAGCCGCGTCCGCGCTTCCGCCTGCCATGCCCGCCGCAACGGGAATTCGCTTGCGAATCTCGATCGCAATACCGCAATCTTCGGAAATTGCCTCCAAATATTTTGCGGCGGCACGGTACGCCGTGTTTTCTTTTCCGGTCGGAATATTTGCCGCATCAATCCTCAGTTTTATCTCATTTGATACACTTTTCTCTATGTACACCTCGTCATACCAATCCATGCTCTGCATAACGCTGACAATATTATGGTACCCGTTCGGCCGTTTATTTTCGATGTCGAGGAAAAAATTCAATTTGGCATATGCTTTTTCAAAAATCATAAAAAGTCTCCCAATCGTTTGCTACGACATTATTGTACCATATTTGCGTCCAAAAAGAAAGGTTTTTGCAAAAAATTATATAAAATTTATATTTATTAACATTTCTATGTATTGACGAAAACGCGAAAACGAGTTATAATAGATATATATTGCTATTATAGAAAGGATGTCGGGACAAAGGATGTTTGATTTTAACGACAAGAAGAAAAAAACACTTGCGATCTGCGCCGCGATCTATGCCGTATTGGTGCTTCTTTTTGTGCTGATCGTAAATTTTGATAAATTTAGCGCATGGGGAAATTGGATCAAAGATAAGTTTGACGTTTTCACTCCCATTATCATCGGCGCAATTCTTGCCTATCTCTGCGCCCCGCTCGTGCGCTTCTTTCAAAAGATCGTTTTAAAGCGCATGAAGAACAACCGCGCCAAGCGCGGTCTGTCGATCCTGTTCACATATATTGTCGTCTTTGGCGTTGTGATCGCCTTCGTCGCCTTGATCATTCCCCAGCTCCTCAGCAGTGCGGAGGAATTTTTCAAAAAGATGACCGACGGTACCTACTTGAACAACGCCATCGAATCGGTAAACGAGATTTTAAACAAGTTCTTAACGAACAGGGGCGAGGATCAGTTTGAGTTTTTAGACAAGCAAAAGATCATTGAATATATCCGTGCCTTCTTCAACAATTCGGGTACCCTTTTCCAAAAACTCGGAAATTTTGTTCTGGCCTATGCATCCAATTTCGTGGTCAGCATCAAAAACATTTTTCTTGGCTTCCTTCTTTCCGTTTATTTCCTCATTTTCAAGGAAAAGATATACGCGCAAACCAAAAAAATCATGCTTGCGATCTTCCCGAAGAAAAAATACGAATCCATCTCCTCGTGGGCATCTTACGCCAACGACACCTTTGGCGGCTTTGTCGTAGGAAAACTGATCGATGCCATGTTTATGGTGATTGCCTGTACCATCGTTTTCGGTATTGCCGGCATTCCGTATACGGTGCTCATTTCGGTTATTATCGGTTTTTCCAACATTATCCCCTTCTTTGGTCCTTTTATCGGTGCCATTCCCTCGGGCTTTATCGTTCTGATCGCTTCCGACACCTCGAAGCTTATTCTGTTCATTATCCTGTTGCTTGTCATCCAGCAGTTTGACGCTAATGTGATGGAGCCGAAGATTGTGGGGGACAAAACGGGACTTACCTCACTCGGGGTTATCGTGGCCGTCCTTATCATGAGTGGATATTTTGGCATTCTCGGCACCGTTTTCGGTGTTCCGATCTACGCCATCCTCTGCTCGCTCGTTGGCAGCTGGATAAATAGCGGCTTGAAAAAGAAGGAGCTTTCCACCGAGCTTGCCGACTATTATCCCGAAAACTCCTTGGTCAATCCAAGGGAAACAACCGAAAAGAAGTCCAGAAACATTTTCCGTTGGATTGGTATCTTCTTTGCCTTTCTTTTCCGAAAGATCAAGCAATTCTTTGCATTTTGCTCTGCTAAGTCAAAGGAAAAAAAGCGTCGCAATGAAGAAAACAAAAATAACGAGGACGAGAAATAACAAACATCGTTCTTGTTTGGAGGTTATAACATGTCAGAAATGAAAAAAGGAAGCATTTCCGTAGAAACACAAAATATTTTCCCGATCATCAAGCGTTGGCTTTATTCCGAAAAGGATATTTTCCTGCGCGAGATCGTTTCCAACGCCACCGATGCTATTACGAAAATGAAGCGCCTTTCGTCGCTCGGGCAGATCCCCCCCACCGATGAGGCTTACCGCATTGATATTACGCTGGACAAAGAGGAAAAGACAATCACCGTAAGCGACAACGGAATCGGTATGTCCGAGGAGGAGCTGACGAAATATATCTGTCAGATCGCACTTTCGGGCGCCGTTGACTTTATTCAAAAATATGAGGACAAGAACGACACCGCCGCCGGTGGCATCATCGGTCACTTTGGCCTTGGCTTCTATTCGGCCTTTATGGTGAGCGAAAAGGTGGAAATTCTTACAAAGTCCTACACCGACACCCCTGCGGTTCATTGGACATGCTCGGATGCCGACGAATATCAGATCGAGCTTACCGAACGCGAGGCGGGACGCGGCACCACCATTGTGATGCACATTGCCTCCGACGAGGAGGAATATCTGAACGCCTTCAAGCTTCAGGCAATTCTTGACAAGTATTGCTCGTTTATGCCCGTTGAGATCTTCTTCAAAGAGATCGGTGAAGACAAGGCCGACGGCGAAACAGACGCCGAGGAAAAGCCGATCAATGATACCACGCCGCTTTGGCAAAAGAATGCGTCCGACTGTACGCCCGAGGAATACAACGCCTTTTATAAGAAGGTATTTGCCGACTATAAGGATCCCCTTTTCTACATTCACATCAACGCCGACTATCCTCTCAACTTCAAGGGTATCCTTTTCTTCCCCAACATCACCAACGATTTTGAGTCACTTGAGGGACAGGTTAAGCTTTATTACAATCAGGTCTTTGTTGCAGATAACATCAAGGAAGTCATTCCCGAATATATGCTGATGCTCAAAGGCGTTCTCGATTGCCCCGAGCTTCCCCTCAATGTCTCCCGAAGCTATTTGCAGACCAACTCTTACGTTTCCAAGCTTTCGGCACACATCGTAAAAAAGGTGGCTGACAAGCTGAATGCGCTCTGCAACACCGACCGCGAAAATTACGAGAAAATTTGGGAAGGCATCAAGGTCTTTGTGGAATACGCTTGTATTCGCGACAGAAAATTCTACGACAGAGTGAAGGATTCCCTTCTTCTCAAATTGACCGATAGCTCTCACGTCACCTTCAAGGATTACTTGGAGGAAGCCAAGGAAAAGCACGAAAACACCATTTACTATACCTCCGACAAGGCACTTCAGGCGCGTTATATCTCGCTTTTCGAGGAAGAAGGCATTCGCGTTGCATCCTTTGAGAAGGCGGTGGAAACACAGTTCTTGTCCGCGCTTGAGCAGAATATGGAAAACGTCAAATTCGTCCGCGTGGACGCCGACGTTGCCTCTGCGCTCAAAACGGGAGAGACCGCCGAAGAGAACGAGGACTTGGTTGCCCTCTTCCGAAAGGCAAGCGGCAACGAAAAGCTTCAAGTCAAGCTGGAAACTTTGAAATCCGCCAAAACGCCCGCTATTTTGAACTTGGACGAAAATGCGCGTCGTTTTGAGGATATGATGCGTATGTATAATAACGCAGAGATCCCCGCAGGTCTTGCCAAAGAGGGTGAAACGCTCGTCCTCAACACCACCTCCACGCTGATTACAAAGCTGGCTGAGGATCTGAAAGCCCAAAATAACGAACGCGCCGAAAAGCTCGCCGCCCACATTTACAGACTTTCGGTCATCTCGCAAAGACGCTTGACCGCTGAGGAAATGCAGGCCTTTTTGGACGAAAGCTTTTCGCTTCTTGAGGAAATATGATGAAGCACATTGAATATTTGACCTCGGGCGTTTGCTCGCGCAAGATCGACGTGGATATCGAGGAAGGTATCATCCAAAAAGTGGTTTTTACAGGCGGTTGTTCCGGAAATACGCAAGGCGTTGCTGCACTCATAGAAGGAATGACTGTTGAGGAAGCGATTTCGCGCCTTGACGGCATCCGGTGTGGTTTTCGTCCCACATCCTGCCCCGATCAGTTGGCAAGAGCCCTCAAGAAAGCGTTAAATTCTTAAAAAATTTTGCTGATTTTTCGATAAATTTTGGTAAATTTGTTGACAAATGATGAATTCGGTTGTATAATAAAATAGATAGAGGCGCGAGCTTGATGACTACTCTGCCCAAAGGTGAATCAGCACCGCAGAGGAAAGGCAAGCCTGCCGAAATGAACCGCTCACTGCTTGGGGCGGCTCGTTGGACCGTCGCAAAATATGCGCCGGGCTGTCACATATCGTGGAGTGCTATCGGATTATACATACGATTTATAGGATGTATAGGAGCCGTAGCAAAGCGGCTCCTATTTTTATGGTAAGCAAATTCGCTGAATATAAAACAAAAAGAAAGGAACCATTTCATTATGAAACGCAAAATCATTCTCAATGCGGTCATTATTGCCATCATGTTGGCTCTCTTTGTGGTGCTTTCCTGCATCGTGAATAACGGTGCGGTTGGACAGTACATGGATGCCGATGGCTTCATTATGACCCAAGCGGAAGTAGACGCCTATGTGGCAGAGGGAGGCTCGCTGGAAGATCTT
>JAZTWS010000005.1:0-1948 GCA_045636005.1 Eubacteriales bacterium
GCTCTTGCCCGTGGGGTTGATGCGCTCGCCCACCAAGATAGGTTCGCGTCCGAATTCCACCGTATGCGTATACGAGGAGACGCATGTCGTATGCTTTTTTTCGATCGACCGCGGCTTTTTGTCCGCAAGACGCGCCGCAAGTGCCTCAATATGCGCGGGCGTGGTGCCGCAGCAACCACCCACGATGCGCACGCCCTCGTCCACCGCAGCCGCGACCTCGTCGGCAAACTCCTCGGGCGTAATATCGTACTCGGTTCTTCCCTCTCGCATCACGGGAAGTCCCGCGTTTGGCTTTAGGATCACAGGAACCGACGCCACACGGAGCATACGGCGCACGATTTCGCGCAACTGCTTCGGCCCCAAGGAACAATTCACGCCGATCGCGTCGGCGCCCATGCCCTCAAGAAGCGCCACCATAGCCTCGGGCGACGCGCCGCCGAGGAGCTTACCGTCCTCGCCAAACGCACAGGTAACGAACACGGGCAGATCGCAATTTTCCTTGACCGCCAAAAGCGCGGCCTTGGTCTCATAGCTATCGCTCATAGTCTCAACGACCACAAGATCGGCCCCCGCCGCAGCACCCGCCCGAACGGTCTTTGCAAAAATGCTCACCGCGTCCTCAAAATCCAGGTCTCCGAGTGGCCGGAGGAGCTTGCCCGTTGGGCCTATGTCGAGCGCCACGAAGCGTCCCTCACCCTCGGCCGCCACCGCGCGCGCGTTTTCCACGCCCGCCCTTACGAGATCACAAAGCTCGTCCTCGCCATAATGCAAGGAGTTCGCACCGAAGGTGTTGGCGTACACCACGCGGCTCCCCGCCTCAAAATAGGCACGATGGATCTCCTTTATGACCGCGGGATGCGTCAGATTCAAACGCTCGGGGCCTTCGCCCGTCAAAAGTCCGCGCGCGGCAAGCTGGCTTCCCATGCCGCCGTCCAACAAAAGAAGGCCGTTTTCCATATAGTCCAGCAACTTCATTTCATTTCTCCATCCTTTTATTACATCTATTATACTCCTTTTCTCGCACTTTGGCAAGACAAAACGAAGAATTTTGTAAAATGTTTTGTATCCCTTGCAAAAGAAAACAAAATGTGCTACAATAGAATGAATAAGTATTTACTTTGCGAGGTTTTTTTATGAAAGTCGTCATTAAAGTCGGAACGTCCACGCTGGCGCACGCCACAGGACGCTTGAATATTAAGCGCATCGAGCTTCTTTGCAAGATCTTAAGCGATCTGAAAAATGCGGGACATGAGGTCATTCTCGTCTCCTCGGGAGCCATCGGCATGGGCGTGGGTAAGCTGAATCTCGGCGCGCGCCCCTCGGATACCGCCGGCAAGCAGGCCGCGGCCGCCGTGGGTCAGTGCGAGCTGATGTATACCTACGATAAGCTCTTTGCCGAGTATAACCACACCGTAGCGCAGATCCTGCTCACCGCCGAGGACTTGCGGCAGGAAAAGCGCCACCTCAACTTTGAAAACACCATGAAGCGCTTGCTTGAAATGCAGGTGCTTCCCATCATCAACGAAAACGATACCGTTGCCACCGAGGAGATCGAGATCGGAGACAACGACACACTGGCCGCTATCGTGGCCGTCAGCGTGAAGGCCGACCTTCTCGTCCTCCTGTCCGACATCGACGGGCTCTTTACCGCCGATCCGCACAAGGACAAGGACGCGCGCCTCATCGCACGCGTCGAAAAGATCGACGAACATATTTTGGCACTCGGCGGCGGCAAAGGCTCCTCGCTCGGCACGGGCGGTATGCAGACCAAGCTCCGCGCCGCACAGATCACCACCGAGGCGGGTTGCGATATGATCATTGCCAACGGCGCCTCGCCCGAACGCCTCTACGACATCTTCGAGGGCAAGGAGATCGGTACACGCTTCGTGGCTACTCGATAAATTGAAGTTTGTCGGTGTGGCTACGCTTAAACCAAGTGAGAAAAGTT
>JAZTWS010000006.1:0-3755 GCA_045636005.1 Eubacteriales bacterium
CGGTGTAGGGATCGTGATTGCCGGGCGAGATGACCACGGGACAATCCAGCGTTCCCAGCATATCGGCGACGAATTTTACGGTAGAGGAGGAGGTGAAGCCACTGTCAAACAGGTCACCTGCGATTAGAAGAAGGTCGACACGGCGGTTTTTGGCGTGGCAAATGAGGGCGCGGAAAAGCTCTCTTTGTGCATGGCGTCTTTCCTCGCTTTGCATAGCGTCAAGGCTTGAAAAGGGACTGTCAAGATGAAGGTCGGCACAGTGTAAAATACGGATCATGAGGTACCTCGTGTTATTTATTCGGTCTTTTCATTTTGCTCGCCGTCGACGTAGCCGCGCGGCGAAAGCCCGGTCATTTTTTTGAAGAAGCTTGAGAAATGAGAGGGGGTATGGAATCCGAGCGAGTAAGCGATTTCGCTGATCGAGTTGTTTTTTTCAAGTAGCATTTTTTTTGCGGAATCCAAACGAAGCTTGTTGTAATACGAAATGATGCTATATCCCGTTTCCTCCTTGAACACTGTTTTGAGCGTCGAGATGGAGTAGGAAAAGCGTGCGGCAAGCTCGGCAAGTTGAATGGGCTTATCCATATTTGTCTCCAGATATGCCTTGATATCCGATGACAGTTTTTTACGCTTCAAATGCTGGGTATAGGAGTTGACGCGCATACCGATATCGGTGCTTCGCGCGGAATAAAGCGAGAGAAGCAAAAGCTCAATACTGTTTTGAATAAATTGCAGATGGAATGCGGCGGCATCCTCTTTTTTGTTCATGAAGCCGTCCTTGGAAATGTCGATGGGCTCCTTGCTGAGAAAATACGCCTCGGCGTGCGTTACGATATCGTTGAGATAAAGACGCTGCCGTTGGTTGACCGAAAGGATCTTGTTCTCAAAGAACTGCATTTTTTCGTCCGAGCAATGAAAGCAGAAGATGATGGCCGTGGCGTCCGAATGGTAAGGATTGAGATTGTGAAATTCCATGGGCTTGTGGCAGATCATTTCACCGCTTTTGATGATGTATTTCTTATCGTCGGCAAACGCTGATATTTTGCCCGATTCCACGAAGACAAACTCCCATCCCTCGTGCTTCTCGCCACTGTAACGGAAGTCCTCTTGGAAGGTATAACGAAAGGCGCTGAACAGCCCAAATACGTGAATTTCCTTTTCGGCTTGTATGGTCTTCATGCCTGCCTCCTTCGTACTTTCAAATTTTAGATAGGGTGATGCGGAGAAAAATGAAAAAGAATTGTCCGAATTTGATAGTTGTTTGTCTTATTATAACTTGAAAAAAAGTACTTGTCAAGGTAAAATATAAATAAAGCATAATAAAAAATGTGGAAATAAAACACAAGGAGGAAGCTATTATGTTAAAGGTTGCTATGGTCGGATTTGGCGGCATCGCGCAGATCCACCGTTACGTCTATTGGTATTTGGCCGAGAAGCTTGGCAAGCCCGTGGAGCTCGTGGCGGCGTTTGACGTAAATCCCGCAAAATTTACCGAGAAAACCACCATCAATATTCCTTTGGGAGAAATGCCCGAGGATAAGCCGATCCATTTCTATACCGATCTTGACGAGATGCTGGAAAAGGAAAAGCCGGATTTCGTGGACGTCTGTTTGCCGACTAAATTTCACGCGTCGACGACGGTTGACCTCTTGAAGCGAGGCTATCCCGTGCTTTGCGAAAAGCCGATGTCCTTTGCCTATGAGGACTGCCTTTCCATGCTTGATGCAGCGCGCGAGAGCGGCAAGAAGCTGATGATCGGTCATTGTGTACGCTTTGCGCCCGAGTATGAATATCTTCACGAGCTTGTAACGAGCGGCACCTACGGCAAAGTGATATCCTCCGAGTTTTACCGCTACAGCCCCCCTCCGTTCTGGAGCAAGAACGCGTGGCAGCTCAACGTCAAGGAGTCGGGCGGTTGTTTGTTTGAATTGAACATTCACGACGTGGACTATGTCCGCTATTTGTTCGGTGATCCCATGGAGGCCTCCTGTACGTTGGAGAGTCGTGTCTTGGATCAGGATACGCTCGAATGTAAGCTGAACTACGGGGATCATGTGGCGACTGTCAAGGGCGGTTGGCTCAAGCCCGAGGACGCTTTTTCTGCAGGCTACGAGGTGAAGCTTGAAGGCGCAACCGTGTGCCTTAAGGCTGGCGAGGTCACACTTACCGAGAACGGCAAGGAAGAGAAGAAGATCGAGATCAATAACCGCGAGTATATCATCGGCGAGATCGCTTATTGGGTCGATGTTTTGCTCGGTGAGACCGAGAACACCAAAAACGCGCCCGAGGATTCAGCCAAGACCATTCTCCTTTTGCACAAGCTTTTGGAAAGTGCGCTTGGTGAAAAGGCATAAGAGAGGGGGACCCGTATGAAAAGCAGAGCTTGTTTATATAACGTCCCCGTCCCGGGCCTCAAATCCTATCTCGACATGGTGGACATTGCCGTGGAGTTTGGGCTTTCGTATATCGAGACCATCAACGTCTTCGAGCTTCGCGAGCCAAACGTGGAGTTTGCCCGTACGCTTCGTGCTTACGCCGACGAAAAGGGGATTTCCTTCCCCTGCGTTTCGGTCGGCATCAATCTCGTAGGCGAGGATTCGAAGGCACAGATCGAAAAGCTGAAGGGATACGCCGACGTGGCAAAGATCCTCGGCTCCCCTTACTTGCATCACACCATTGCCATCGAGTGCCGTCGTCCCGAGGTGATCGCGGAGAACCGCGAGCTTTACTACAAGCGCGGGCTTGAGGCGGTGCGCGAGGTCTACGATTACGCCGCTACGATTGGCGTTCGCACGGTCTACGAGGATCAGGGCTATCTCTTTAACGGTGTTGAGGGATATGAACAGTTCCTTCGTGACGTAGGACGCGACGTGGGAACGGTGGCCGACTTCGGCAATATCCTTTTCGTTGACGAGAATGTGGAAAGCTTTATTCCGCGCTTTGCCGACCGTATCATAAACGTTCATATCAAGGACTATACCGTGACTCGCTCCAATGGGGAGCACGATCCCCGGGAGTTTTATAGCAAAGGTGGAAACATTCTGCGCGACTGTGTGTTCGGCGCGGGTGTGGTCAATATGGAAAAAGGCTTTGCAGAGATCCAAAAAATCGGCTATAAGGGAACCTTCGCGATGGAATGCCCGCCTCTTGGTGAGGATCCGAGGGAAAACCTTCGCAAAAATATAGCGCTTATTGACTACTATGTAAACAAAATGGAGGAAGAAAGATGAATGTACTTGCAATCGGATGTCATCCCGATGATGTAGAGATCGCGTGTGCGGGAACGCTTGCCAAATGCGTGAAGCGCGGCGACAGAGTTATCGTTTGCCACGTTTCGAGCGGCAACCTCGGCCATGTGATCATTCCGCCCGACGAGCTTACCGAGATCCGTGCGAACGAAGCCAAGCGCGCAGGTGCCATGGCGGGCATTGAGGTGATTTCGGGTGGATTTGACGACCTGAAGATCTATGACGGCAACAAGGAGGCTCGCGACAAGATCGTGGACGTGATCCGTTACGCCAACCCCGACTTTATCATCACGCACAACCCCGACGACTATATGCCCGACCACACCGCCGTGGCGAGACTTGTGTTTGACGCAAGCTTTACGGCAACGCTCCCCAACTATACCGACTATCCGCACCGCTACAGCGCGATGGACGGCGAGCCCGCAAAGCTTGTTCCGATCTTCTATATGGATACGCTTGCAGGAGTTAATTTCCAACCCACCGAGTATGTGGATATTACCGAGGAGA
>JAZTWS010000007.1:0-1512 GCA_045636005.1 Eubacteriales bacterium
TTTGAAAAGAGCTTTGAGTACGGCGAACACGAGGGACTTGGGCTCATAAAGGGCTCGGTAAAGCCGATCCGAGAGGTGATTGACAAGGATCTCAAGGTTCCTCACATCGGTTGGAATTCGCTTGCCTTCGGCAAAGAGAAATCTCCGCTTTTTCGCTACGTAAAGGAAGGCGATTTCGTCTACTTCGTGCACTCGTTTTACGGCGCGGATTGCGAAGAGTCGGTCATTGCAACCACCGAATACGGTGCAACTCTCACCGCGGCCGTTGCAAACGGCAACGTCTTTGGCACGCAGTTCCATCCCGAAAAAAGCGGTAACGTGGGGCTTTCGATCCTTCGCGCCTTTTGCGAGCTTTGATCGATCTTGATTTTGCAGTCAATGAAAGGATTTGAAACGATAGCAATGAACATTTTTCCTGCAATCGATCTCATCGACGGAAAAGCCGTGCGGCTGGTTCGCGGTGATTATAATCAAATGACCGTTTACCACAACGAGCCCGCCACGGTTGCGCAATCTTTTGCAAGCTGCGGCGCGAAATATCTGCACGTGGTGGATCTGGAAGGGGCCAGGGACGGCTCCACCCCAAATCTTCGCACGGTTGAGAGGATCATTCAAAAAAGCGGCTCCTTTGTGGAAATCGGAGGCGGGATTCGCTCGATGGAAACCGTAAAGGCCTATATTGCTGCGGGAGCCTCGCGCGTGATCATCGGCACGGCGGCTGTGACCGATCCCGACTTTTTGGATCGCGCACTCGACGCTTACGGGGATAAGATCGCCGTTGGCGTGGATATTCGTGACGGCATGGTTGCGATTAAGGGGTGGACCGAGCTTTCCGGCCTAACCTGCTTTGATTTTTGTGAAGCACTTGAGAAAAAAGGCGTTGCCACGGTTATTTGTACCGATATTTCCAAGGACGGGCTTCTCGGTGGCACCAATATTTCACTGTATGAGGAGATGGCAAAACGCTTTTCCTTGAATATCACGGCATCCGGTGGCGTTTCTTCCCTTGAGGATATTCGCGCCTTGAAGAAGATGGGGCTTTACGGCGCCATTCTCGGCAAGGCCCTCTATACGAAGGATCTGGATCTGACAGAGGCCTTGCGGGTTGCGCGGGAGGTGGCAAATTGATCACCAAGCGAATCATTCCTTGTTTGGACGTCAAGGACGGGCGTGTTGTCAAGGGAGTAAACTTTCTCGGGCTTGCCGACGTGTCCTCGCCGATCAAATTGGCGCGATTTTACAGCGACAACGGCGCGGACGAGCTGGTTTTTTACGATATTACGGCATCTGCCGAGGGTAGAGCCTTGTTTACCGATATCCTCTGCGAGGTTGCCAAAACCATCTTTATTCCGCTTACCGTTGGCGGAGGAATCAATACCTTGGAGGATTTTGACCGTGTGCTCAAATGCGGAGCCGATAAGGTCAGCGTCAATTCAGGTGCCATTCGCAATCCAAAGCTGATCCGCGATGCCGCCAGAAAATACGGAGATCAGTGCGTGGTGCTGTCTGTAG
>JAZTWS010000008.1:0-4022 GCA_045636005.1 Eubacteriales bacterium
ACGACTTTTATTATTAAAAAACAACCGCCGAGAGTCTTTTGACTCTCGGCGGTTTTTCGGATTATTTCAAAATTAAATGAACGCTCTCGCGCGGTGCGAGGGTAAGCGTAAGCGCGTTGCCGCTATGGAGCGTGCGCGTACCGCGCTCGCTATCCCAGATTTGCGCGATGGGTTCGCGTACCGTCGTGGTGATGGATTCCTCACCTTCGTTGGAAAGGAAGAGAATTTCCACGCCGTACTTGCGCACTTTGGTCAGGCGCAGATCTTTGTGATGTTCCAACTGTGTCAGCGTTTGGCTCACGCCGCGGATCTTTGCAAGATACGTCTCCTCCGACTCATAATTCGGGTAGTGAAGGACGGTGCCGCCTGCCGCACGGAAGGCGGCAAGGAAGGCGGCGGAGCGCTCGTCGGGCTGCCCGTCGGTGATGAGGATGCGATAGCTCTGCGCGGCAACGTGTGCCATGCCGTCTCGCAAGACCACCTCGTCAAGCAGGGTGCGTTCCAAGTAGTTGAATTCGATCTGATTTTCGTAGAGTGCGCGTGCGGGGCTGTCGGGAAGATCGCGCTCGGCGCACAGAATGGCTACGTCGGTTACGTTGACGCTATCGGTGTTTATGGCTGAACAACGCTTCACGTAATCCGAGATCTCGCGGTATTCTCCCCAAAAGGAACCGTTCATTCCCACCTGTGGGGGACGCTCGTCGCGTCTGGGGCCGCGAATGGAATAGTAGAAGGCGTGGGGAATGATGAGATTGCAACCACGGGCGAAAAGCCAGTCAATATACCATTTCATGTCCGCGCGGTCAAAGGCGTAGGGGTCATCTCTGTGACCGCACACGCCAAAGCACTCGTTGCCGTTGCGGCGTTTTCCGCGGTGGCGAGCACTATCCGAGGCGCATTTGCCCATGGTACTGTGCGGGCCGCTGACGTTCGTCGGTTCGCCGGGGAAAAGAACGCGCCAAACGATGTCCTGACAGGGAATGCCAAAGTGAGACAAAAGATAAATATCGTCGCTTCGCGCGGGATGCCCCGTCAGTGCGATCTCATGCTCCTTGCACCATGCGGCAAGCTGACCGTAGTACGAGCGGTTCATGCGCGCAAAGAGCGCGCGTTCGTAGTCCTCGCGGATGCGTGCGGCATTCGCAGCTTCGGGATCAAAGAGGGCGGGTAAATCTGCTTCGGTATATCCCATGGCGCGAAAATCCTCCAAAAAGTCTTCCGTCCAAGAAAGCAGACCCTTGACGCCGAGTACGCCCTGCAAATTCGGCTCGTCGGTAAAGATGGCGATAACTGTTTTGCCGAAATGCCCGGAGAGGGCGGCGTAGTATTTTTCATGCGTGAGACGAATGAAGCATGCCACCGAGTCGGGGTTCAAGAGGTCGGCCGTTGGGGGCGCACCGGGGTCGGTTTCGTCCTGTCCGTAATAGGTGCCGCGCATGACGCCGCGTGTGGGAGTCAAAATAAAGTAGCGAGGCTCCCCCTTCCACTCGACCGCGGCGATCAGAGTCTCTCCTGCAGTCAAAGCGGGCGAATCGGTCATTTTTAAGCCCTTGGAGCAGAAGTCGGGATTTTCGGCCACGACCTGACCACTGCAGGAACCCGAGGGGTACATAGCCTCATCGTAAAGAATGACCTTCATTTTCATCTCTGCGGCAAGATCGACCGCATAGCGCACGAAATGAAGCCAACGCGCTCCCATATAGGCGATGGCGGGATCGAGGCCAATGCGCGGATGGATTACGAAGCCGTCCACGCCCTTTTCTTTAAAGGCATGGATCTGTCGGGAGATCTCCTCCTCGGTGAGCGTGTCATTCCAAAACCAGAAGGGGATGGGCGAAAATTCCTCCGAGGGATTCTCGAATTCGTAGATCAAACGGTCAAGACCGCTTCGTAGCGACTTTGTCATAAGTAAGTCCCTCCACTTTATTTTTCATGCGTCAAGTTTACCATGAATTTCTATTCAAGTCAATAGAAAAAATTTGTTTTTTTACAATTATATCTATCTTGCAAATTCGGAGGGGGTGTGTTATAATAAAGTGAAAATTTGAACACAAACATGATTGTATAAGCCGCCTCAACGGGTTGCCGTTCGAGGGTTATGCACGATCGGAAGATCGCGAATTCAAGGGATGTGAGGAATAAGCCAAGTTATGAGGATGGAACGGAAACACGCGTATGGGACTCATTTGCGTAACGATATTCTTTTCGTTGCGCTTTTGCTCCTGCTTTCTGCTATAGGGATGCTGTATTTGTTCGTGTTCCGTGAGGGCGGAAACGTGGTGCGCGTTACGGTAGACGGAGAACTTTACGGCACGTACTCCTTATCGCAAAACATGACCGAGGATATCCGAAACGGTGAGGGCGGCTACGGGTACAACCGTCTGGTTATTCACGACGGAAGGGCGCGTATAGAAAGCGCCTCGTGTCCGGATGGCATTTGCGTGGATCACCGACCGATCTTTCGGGACGGAGAAAGCATCGTGTGTCTGCCAAATCGCGTAGTGGTCACGGTGATTATTCTGCAAGATACGGATTCCCCCGATATCGTGGCGTAGAGGGACGGTAGAGATCCACTTTATAAATTCTTCGAGCTGTCACTCTGGAAAGGTTGGTTATGAGAGAAAAAACGAAAAACGTTGCCGTTTTTGGCTTGTGTACGGCAACGGCACTGATATTGGCTTACGTGGAGCTGCTGTTGCCGCCGCTTTTTCCCGCTGTGCCGGGAATCAAAATGGGCCTTCCGAATATCCTTCTTGTTTTTTTGCTTTACCGACGTGGTATCGCTTCGGCAATCGGCGTTTCTCTGTTGCGCATTTTTTTGGTAAGTCTTCTTTTTGGAAATGTTATGGCCTTTTTTTACAGCTTGGCGGGAGCCCTTTTGAGTATGCTCGTTATGCTCCTGCTTCGCAAGATGAATTGGATGTCTGCGGTGGGGGTCAGCGTGGCGGGAGGCGTTACACATAACGTGGGACAGATCCTAATGGCCATGCTGCTTTTGGAAACGACCGAGCTTGGCTACTACCTTGCGGTACTTACGGTTACGGGCACGCTTGCAGGGATCCTTGTTGGGCTTTGCGGCACGCTTTTGATACGGAAGATTCCGCAAAAGCTTGTTTGACAAGTGCATTCAACGATTGGCGGATTTTTTACGGTAGATTATTCGAAAAATAACGAATAGGGAGAATGTTTCATGAAAAGAATTTCGGGTGACTGTGGAAGGTTATGAAACGACGAATATATTGCATAACGCTTGCGATCTGCTTGTTGGCTTGCTTGCTTCTTTCCTCCTGTGCGCCGCAGAAAAAGAAATATTCGGTGTATGAAATAAAGTATTTCGATACGGTCATTGCCGTAATCGGTTACGAAACTACGAGAGAAAAATTTGACGCGGTGGCGGACGATATTATGGCGCAGTTTGCGGAGTATCATCGCTTGTATTCTATTTATGACCGCTTTGAAGACCTTGAGAATCTTTGTACGATCAACGAATTGGTGGACGGTGCGCATCGCACGGTGACGGTGGACTCGCGCATCATCGACATGCTTCTGTACGCCAAGGAAATGTATGACGTGACCGGCGGTATGGTCAATATTGCCATGGGAAGCGTTTTGTCCTTGTGGCACAGTTATCGTGAGCTGGGTATGGATAATCCTGCGGAGGCAACTCTGCCGCCGCTTGACCGCCTGCAAGCCGCCGCCGAGCATACGGATATTGAGGGGCTTGTCATTGACGCGGAAAACGGCATCGTGACCTTGACTGACCCGCAGATGACGCTGGACGTTGGCGCCATTGCCAAAGGCTGGTCTGTAGAATTTGCTGCCCAGAATGCTCCCAAGGGATTTCTGATCAGCGTGGGCGGAAATGTTCGCGCTACCGGTCCCAAGGCTGCGGATACTCCCTGGGTGGTTGGTGTCAGCGATCCCAACGATCCCAATGGTTACTTGCACACCTTGTATCTTTCGGAGGGTAGTCTTGTTACCAGCGGCGATTATCAGCGTGTCTATGGTGTTGAGGGTAAGCT
>JAZTWS010000009.1:0-3151 GCA_045636005.1 Eubacteriales bacterium
GGAGCCTTTCATACTCAATTTCTTACCCAAGCGTAACTGTTCAAACACACCGATAAATCAAAATTTGAAATGTTTGTTGGCGGGATTTGGCGAGGATAAAATTGTCCGTCTCCCTTGACAATCGGTGTAAAGTGTGATATGATATCTATATATGGATAGGTAGGATAAAGGATTATGAAACAGATCGCAGACATTCACAGCCATATACTTTATGGGCTTGACGACGGTGCGCAAAGCCGTGAGGATATGTACGCCATGCTGGCGCAGGCGTATGAGAGCGGCACGACGGCACTTTGCCTGACGCCGCACTATGAGCCCGAAAGCTTTGTCTATACGCCGCAGGAGATGCTGCAGCGCTTTGCCGAGGCGAAGGACTATGTGGCCGAAAAGCTTCCGGGGCTTTCGCTCTATCTCGGAAACGAGATCAGCTTTCGCGACGACTGCGTAGAGTGCTTGGGCAACGGAGATTGTACGACGCTTGGAAACGGGCGGTACGTGCTGATTGATTTCTTTGGCATTTCGGATCTGAAAAAGATGAACAAGGTGTTTGAGCGTCTTTGGTGTGCGGGCTATATGCCGATTGTTGCTCATGTGGAGCGATATGATTTCCTTCGCGGCAAGCTTCGTGAGGTGGCTGCCATGTCGCGTGATGGTGTGCTTTTCCAGGTCAATTCGCACTCGATTATGTCGGAGGATCGCAAATCCGCATCCAAAAAAATGGCGAAGAAGCTTTTGGCGCACGGGCTTGTGGACCTCGTTGCGTCGGATGCACACGACCGGAAGAAACGGTCGCCCAACCTTTCTGCCTGCCGTGCATACGTTTCCGAAACCTTCGGTGAGGAATACGCAGAGCTTTTGTTCTATACCAACCCCCAAAATATACTTGAAAATAAATCGATTCAGATTTGAGAAAGGGAAAACCAATGGCTGACGTTACGATGAAAAACGAAGAAATGTCCTTGACTCTTTCGGACCTTCTCGGTCTTTTTTGGAGACGCATATGGATCATTTTGTTGGCGGCTGTGCTTGTTGGCGGTTCATGCTTTATTTATAACTATATGACGTATACCGAGCAGTACACCTCAACGGCGAAAATGTACGTGCTGAATACCGAGGTGATGGAGGGAGCGTCGGCTTCGACCACCGCCTACTATTTCCAGCTTGCGCTTACCGTTGTGGAGGATTGCAAGGAGCTTGTCCTCAGTGAGACCGTGCTTGACCGTGTGGTAGAGGAATTGGATCTGAACATGGCTCCCAAGGTGCTGCGCGGTATGATCAGCGTGGCGAATACGAAGGAATCCCGAATTCTCAAGGTTTCGGTAACCACGGGGGATCCGGATCTCTCCTCGCAAATCGCGAATTCGGTGTGCGAGCAGGGCGTGAAGCGCGTGCGCGAGATCATGAACGTCAACCAAATGAGCGTTTACGAGTATAGTGAGGTTTCGCAAATTCCGTCGAACGACGTGAATTGGCAGATGGCGATGCTTCTCGGCATTGTTGCCGCGATCTTGGTTTACGGTGTTTGCTTCCTTTTGATGCTGGCAGACGATAAGGTGAGTGACGTGGACGACGTGGAGCAATATCTCGGTCTTACCATTCTTGGTGACATTCCGCACAAGTCGAGCGGCGCGAAAAAGAGACGCAACCATAACGGATATTACGGCAAGTATTACGGCAAATACGTCGGCAAATAAGCGGCGGGAGGTGTACCATGAAAACAATTACTCTCAAGGAAGACGTAAAAAAGGACTATTTCGTGACCGAGGCGTACCGCACGCTTCGTACCAATATGCAATTCTGCGGCAAGGACGTAAAGGTGATCACGCTTACGAGCTGTATGCCTAACGAGGGTAAGACCACGATTGCGTTCGAGCTTGGCAAATCCTTTGCAGAGATCGGCAAAAAGGTGCTTTTCATCGACGCTGACCTTAGAAAGTCGGTTGTTGTGAGAAAGTATACCAAGGAGTCGGGCGTTGTGGGACTCAGCCAATTCTTGTCGGGGCAGGCAAGCGAGGATGATGTGCTTTACCGCACGCAGTACGATGGCTTTGATATCATTTTTGCGGGCCAGTACCCCCCTAACCCCGTAGAGCTTCTCGGAAGCGTTGCGTTTAAAGAGTTTATTGAGAAAAGCAAAAAGGTTTACGATTACATTCTGATCGACTCGCCGCCGCTTGGTATGGTTATTGACAGTGCGGTGGTGGCAAGCTTCTGTGACAGTGCGATCATGGTCGTAAACGCAGGCCGCATCCGTCGTAAGCAGGCGCTTGACGTCAAGGAGCAGCTTCAGCGAAGCGGCGTTCGCATTTTGGGTGTGGTCCTTAACCACGCCGATAGCAAAAAGGATCGCGTAAAGAGTGGTACGTATTATAACGGCTATAAATATTACAAGTCGCAGTATCACTACGAAAAGCCGAGCGTATCGACGCAAAAGCCCGAATCGAAGCAATAAGATGTCTGAATTTTAACAAAAAGCCCACCTTTTTCGGAAGGTGGGCTTAAAAATTGTAAAAAAGTTATAAAAAAGTGAATAAAATCGTTGACATTTTGGCTAAAATGTGTTATACTTATCACACGACAGAAGGAACACGGCATCTTTTGACAATACCGCATGGGGAAAGGGAAAAAATGGAAATAGCTATCATTGCAAACGATTCGAAAAAAGAACTTATGACGCAGTTTTGCATCGCGTATTGCGGCATTCTCAGTAAGCACCATCTGTGTGCTACCGGCATTACCGCGAAGTATATAAACGAAGCCACCGGCCTTGAGATCGAGAAGCTGCTTAGCGGCGAGCATGGCGGCGAGGAGCAGATCATTTCGCGCTTGGCCTATAATGAGATCGACGTTTTGCTCAATTTCCGTGACACCAAGCCCGGTATCACCTTTAACGAGGTGGAAAACGAGCTGATGCGTATGTGCGATATGTATAACGTCCCCGTGGCGACCAATATTGCGACGGCTGAGGTCATTATTTTGGCTCTTGACCGCGGCGATCTCGATTGGCGCGAGACTATGAACCCCCGTTCTGAATACAACCGTAAAAAGAACGCCAAGTAAATGGCGAAAAAGCAGAGAAGATTACCTTCTCTGCTTTTAAGTCGGATCGTAGCCATGTCGTTCTGTGAGCCAAGGAGTTGTATGACAAGCT
>JAZTWS010000010.1:0-4578 GCA_045636005.1 Eubacteriales bacterium
GAACAGAAGCACGTCGCGGATCGATGCGCTATCGGTGAGAAGCATCACCAAGCGGTCGATACCAAAGCCAAGGCCGCCCGTGGGGGCAAGACCGTACTCCAGCGCCGTGATATAGTCGTAGTCAACCTGCGCGGTGGTGCCCGGCTCCTCGGCGCGCTTGAGCGCAACCTGTCTCTCAAATCTTGCCTTCTGGTCGATCGGGTCATTGAGCTCGCTAAACGCGTTGCCGAACTCGGTTGCGTTGATGAAATACTCAAAGCGCTCGGTGAAGGCAGGCTCGTCGGCCTTTCTCTTGGCAAGCGGGCTATTCTCTACAGGGTAGTCGTAAATGAAGGTGGGCTGAATGAGCTTTTCTTCAACGTATGCGTCAAAGAGCTCAATAAGAACCGTACCCTTGGTCGCGTCCTTCGGAACCTCAACGTGCATCTTCTTTGCGCACGCTCTTGCGTCCTCGTCGGTTGCCCACTCGTAGTAGTCGCAACCCGCGTACTTCTTGACCGCCTCAACCATGGTAAGGCGCTCCCACTCGCCCATATGGATCTCCTTGCCCTGATAGGTAATGTCAAGGCTACCGCAGATCTTCTCGGCCAAAAGCTTATAGAGCTCCTCCACGAGATCCATCATACCCTTGTAGTCGGTGAAGGCCTGATAAAGCTCGATGGTGGTAAACTCGGGGTTATGCTTGGTATCCATACCTTCGTTACGGAAGATACGTCCTACCTCGTACACGCGGTCCATGCCGCCAACGATCAGACGCTTGAGGTAAAGCTCGGTCTCGATACGAAGGTACATATCCATGTCAAGCGTGTTATGGTGCGTTACGAAGGGTCTTGCCGAAGCACCGATCTCAAAGGGGGTAAGGATGGGGGTATCTACCTCAAGGAAGCCCTTGCTATCCAAGTAGTGACGGATCTCCTTGAGGATCATGCTACGCTTGATGAAGGTATCCTTGACCTCGGGATTGACGATAAGGTCAACGTATCTCTGACGGTATCTGAGGTCGGTATTGGTAAGACCGTGGAACTTCTCGGGAAGCGGAAGGAGCGACTTGGCAAGAAGCTCAATTTCCTTCACGTGAACCGAGATCTCACCGCGGCGGGTACGGAAAGCAAAGCCGTGAATACCGACAATGTCACCGATATCCCACTTCTTGTACTGCTCGAAAACCTCCTCGCCAACCTCGTCGATCTTGATATAGCACTGGATTCTTCCCTTGCCGTCAGCCACGTCGATAAAGTTTGCCTTACCCATGTCGCGACGGCTCATAATACGACCCGCAATCACGACGTCCTTATTTTCGTAGTTTTCGAAGTCTTCCTTGATCTGCGTGGAATAGGTATCGAAATCAAATCTTACCTTCTGAAAAGGGTCTTTGCCCGCATCCACAAGCTCTTTAAGCTTCGCACGTCGAATTCTTACGACCTCGTTCAGATCCTCTGCTTCATTCTCTATGGTGTTTACGTTGATATCTGCCATTTTTCTATCCTCTTCCAATTACTTTCTGGTCACTTCCAAAATCTTGAACGAAATCGTTCCGTCGGGAACCTCTACCGAAACGGTGTCACCGATCTTGTTACCCACGAGCGCGCGGCCGATGGGAGACTGATCGGAGATCTTATTGGCAAACGGATCGGCCTCGATCGAGCCAACGATGCTATACTCGATCTCTTCGTTCTCCTCGATATCCAAAACCTTTACTATCGAGCCGATGTTTACGATCGAAACGTCAATGGTATCCTCGTCCACGATCACGGCATTCTCAATGAGCTCCTCAAGCTCGCTGATTCTCGCCTCGGTCTTTGCCTGGTCATTGCGCGCCTCGTCGTACTCGGCGTTCTCGGACAAGTCACCGAAGGAGCGTGCCACAGCAATGGCCTCCTTGATCTCCTCGCGCTTCTCGTTTTTCAGATAATTGAGCTCCTTAACCAGAAGGTCGTAACCCTCCTGCGTATACAACATTTTCTTCTTTCCTGCCATAGCTATGCTCCGTTTCTCCGATAACTGAATTGCGGGTCATCGGTCCGCTTATTTTTCATTTCAAAAGTTTTTCAATGGCACACATGAGTTGTGTGTCCTCCTGCTCGGACACCGTTGCAAGATGCCGATCCTCCGGGAAAGCAACCTCGATCTCGGGTGCGATTCCTATATTATGATATCCCTCTCCACACGGTGGAAAATACATCTTGGTTGTAATGCGAAGACCGCCCTCAAGTCCGATATCCGCCAGCGAATAAACGCCCTGCACCGAGCCCTTACCAAAGCTCTGCTCGCCCACAAGCGTTCCCATCGAATAATCGCGGAAAACGGCCGCCAAAAGCTCTGCGGCGCTTGCCGTATTGCCGTTGATCAAAATCGCGTAAGAATAGCCGCGATACTTGCCGATATCTTCCTCGTATACCGAACAGGGCTCGTGTTGCCCCTTGATCTTTCGCACTTTGGCCGTATACACGGTCTCTTTGTCATTTTTATCTCTCGTGCTTAAAATAACATCGTTTTTTTCAAGGAAAAAACTAGCGCAGGCAACCACCGATGAAAGATCACCGCCGCCGTTGTCCCTGAGGTCGATTACAAAACGCTTGACGCCTTTGTCAATCAGCGCGTCCATGCCCTTCCTCAGCGCATTCGGCGTAGTCAAGTCAAAACCCGTGATCGAAAGGATGCCAACCGTGGCATCTGTTTCGGAAACGCGATATTCCACCGACTCGAGAACAAGTTCTTCCCGCAAAACGTTAAATGTGAGTCGCACTCTTTCGTCACTCACCTCACGGAGAACCGAAAGCCCCACCGTGGTTCCTGCCTCGCCGCGAATCAGTGCCGACGCGTTGGTATACGACACGTCGTTAACCCATACCTCGCCCGACTCGGTCATGACGCTCAAGATATTGTCGCCCTTCAAAAGCCCTGCCTTTTGGGCAGGCGAGCCCTTGTGCACTGTGGTAATCCGCAGCACCTCATAGGTTTCTCCCTCGTACACCGTCACACCGCCCTCGGCCGAAACACCGATACCGACGTAATTGCCTTGGTTCGCCTTTTCCAGCTGCTCAAATTCCTCGGCGTTATAATAGACCGTATAATCGTCGCCCGAAGCCGTCACATAAGCGCGAACCGCTTCCTCTAACATCTCGTCGTAGTCGTAATCGTAATACGCCAAATTTTCCATGTATTGCTGCAATACACGGAAACGATATGCCTCCTCGCTCTCCTTCGCAGAAAAGCGCCCGACGAGCATGGCGTGCGTGGCAAGCACGGCAGCCAGCACCGCCAAGATCAGAACAACGGCAAAGCGCATCCATATACGCGGAGAGATCTTCTCCGCTTTTGGCCAAGAGCCTTGATCGCTCCTTGGTTCTTCCAACA
The DNA here is from genome assembly GCA_045636005.1 of Eubacteriales bacterium. GTDB lineage: Bacteria > Bacillota > Clostridia > Oscillospirales > CAG-272 > RGIG8775. The sequence continues at coordinate 3,358 of JAZTWS010000010.1, forward strand.
TAAAGACTCCCTTTCCTATAGGAATACACCACATAAGCGAAACCGGCGCATCGCATCGGTTCCGCTTATGTCAAAATCATTATAACTTGATTATAACTTGCCGGGCTTCGAATTCAGATACTTCTTAACCATGAGAGCCACCTTGAAGGTGATGGCATGCTCAAACTCGCGAAGGTCAAGTCCCGTAAGCTTGCGGATCTTCTCCAAGCGGTACACCAAGGTATTACGGTGAACAAAAAGCTTACGCGAGGTCTCCGAAACATTCAAATTGTTCTCAAAGAAGCTCTGAATGGTCATAAGGGTCTCGCGGTCGAGCGACTCAAGGCTTCCCTTCTTAAATACCTCCTGCAAGAACATCTCGCAAAGTGTGGTGGGAAGCTGATAGATCAAACGGCCGATTCCGAGATTCTCATAACTGATGATATTCTTCTCGGTCTCAAATACCTTTCCAACGTCAAGAGCAACCTGTGCCTCCTTATAGGCGCGCGCAAGATCCTTGATATTGTCCACGATCGTCGAAATACCGATCGCAACCTTGGTATAAAACTCGGTGTTGATGGTATCGGCAATGTTGGTGGCGATCTTCTCGATCTCCTTGATGTCGGTTCCCGCCTTGATGTCCTTGACGAGAACGATATCGCGCTCGCCCACGCTGATCACATAGTCCTTGGACTTGTCGGGGAACATATTCTGGAGCATCTCAAAGGGCATCATATCGGTCTTTCCGTAGAACTTGATCAAAAAGACGATACGAACCTCCTCGGTATTGAAGTGAAGCTCCTTGCTCTTGATATAAATATCACTGGGAAGGATATTATCCAAGATGATGTTTTTGATAAACGAGCCCTTGTCATATTTTTCATCGTACAGATTTTTGATATTGCCGAACGAGATCGAAAGCAGCTTGGACATCTTCTCCGCCACCTTATCCTCGCCCTCAACGAACACCGAGTACTCGGGCTTCATGCCGCCGCTGATCGCGCAATACGTATAACCCTCGGAAACGTAGATCTCGGATGCGTAAGCAAGCTCCTCGCGGATTCCCTGCTTCGGCTCCCCAACTCTTACAAGCTCCGAGCAAGCAATGATCACACCATTTTCGTCCACAACACCGATCACGCGGTCGATCGCGTCCTTCATTTGATGGATCACACCCTGAAACAATCTGTTAGACATAATATTCTCCTCACATCTATTTTATTTCGGATTGTTAATTCTGAC
>JAZTWS010000011.1:0-2706 GCA_045636005.1 Eubacteriales bacterium
TCGGTTTCCACGTTGCCCGATACGGCGTCAAGGAACTTGTCACGGTCGGTGTTGATCTCCTCAATGTCCATGGTTGCAATAACCAGACGAAGCTGACCGAAGATAATATCCTTCGCAAGCTCCTGTATCTCTACCATCTTAAGACCAAGCAAGCGCTCGGCGGCGTTCTGCATAACGCCGGGCTCGGTCGAGATGCCGACCGTGAAGCTCGAGGGAACGTCCACACGGATGTTCTGGCGCGAGAGCGCGCTTCGAAGGTCCACGCTGATCGAAAGAGGAGTCAAGTCCAGATACTCGTAAGCCTGTACCACGGGAACGACGAACGCCGCACCGCCGTGAATACATTTGGCCGAACGCGAGGTGCCGTCCTTGTTGGTACCCACGTTACCGTAAATGACCATGACCTTGTCCGAGGGGCACTTTTTGTAGCGCGACACCACGAGGATAAGTCCCGTGAAGATCACCACGACCACAGCGCAGATAAGCGCGACCCAAGACGGCGAAATGCCGCCCTCAAGAAGCATAAGATGATTCATAATTTTTCCTCCATATTTTATTTATTTTTGGTTCGTAAGCGCATCGCGATCGCGAAGCCGCCTACGACATCCGACGTAAGAGAAGAGCAGATAACTGCCCGCCCAAAGCACCGCCATCAAAAGTCCGATGACGATGAGCCACAAAAACGGAATTTCCTCGATCCGCTCAGTCGCGTTATACGCGGCCCCAAGCGAGAGGAAGCCCGCCAAGTGACGCGTGGGCCCCGCCAGCCACGGCGTAAACCGAAGCAGCGCGCAAATCAGAAAATGTACGAGTGCGGCAAGACTGACCGCCGGCACCGCCTCGCGCGGTGCAAAATAAGCGGCGCGATAACCGTCCTTGTATCCAACGAAACAAAAGATGCCAACCGAAACGCCAAACAAAACGATGAGCCGTATCAGCGAAGCCGCGGCAAAATCCAATTCCACGAAAAGAATGGAAAAGCGGATCACCAGCTTGGTAAACAGCTCGGCCGCTACGCAAGCAATGAGAAGTGAAAGAAAATCCAAAAAGGCGAGAATCGGGATCTCCTTATTCTTCATTCTTCGCCTCCGTCTTTCCCTCCACGAGAGGCTCCACCACAAGCGTTCCCGTGCCATCCACGGCAACTACGCGCACGTAGGCCCCCGTTTTCAGCTTCTCGGATGCCGTCGTGATCGCGGAAAACTCACTGTAGGTCTCCTGCAGCGTAATCGTGACCTTTCCGCTGCCCTCGCCTGCGGCGGGAATGGGAATGTAGACCTTGCCCACCTTGCCCACGGCATTTCCTACGTCAATATTGCCCGAACTTTGCAGCTTTGATACGGCTCGCATGAGAAACGCCATGCCAAAAAGCGTGGCAAGACCAAGCACAAACGCGATCGAAACAGCAAGCCAGGGCGCAAGCGTCTCAAGAAGTGCCACGGCCGACCAGCCCATCACGGTAAGCATCGAAACGATGCCGCGCACCGAGAAAAGCACAAAACCGTCGCCTTCTACACCCTCAAAGATCTCGTCACCGTCCATGTCGCCAACGTCGCCGCCATCCGTGTCGCCAAAGCCGATAAGAAGCATCACCGTCTGGATCAGCATCACCAGCGTTGCGGGAATGGCAATCAGTGCAAAAACCTGCTGGATGGTCTCCAGCGCATTCCACCAAGCAATCATTGTAAATTACTCCTTTCGCATCAAATTGTCAATAAGAGCATCCGACTGCTGCTTGAGAAGCGACGCGTAATACGCGATCACGATGATCTCAAGTCCCTTCTGCAGTCGCTTGCGCGCGCCCGTTACGGCCTCCTCGTAGTCCCCTATGGTCTCGGCGATACAGTCCTTCACGTTCTGTACCCCCCCTACGTCGTCGGTAAGCTTATCTAAAATGCGACAAATGTAGTCGTAAAGACGCGACGCGCATATAATATCGTCGTTTCGGTCGTTTACGTTGCCGTTGATGTAGCGGATGAGAAACGCAATGCGGTCAAGCGACATACACGAGCGAAGCATATTGATAATTAAAATATGCGCCACCTGGTCGATCGTATACCGCTTAAACTTACTGTTCTCCATCCACCCACGCTTCGCCCAGTTTTGAAGCGTTGAGGTGTCAAGCCCCGCGATCCTGCGGATCTCGGCAATCATCACCCCGTCGGTTATAAAAAAGATCTTGGATAAGAATTCAAGCCCCGTCACGTTGCCCATGTCGCTTTTCTTTAAGATCGTCCCGGGTATCCTTGCGTCACCAATGCTTAAATTCATAAAATCCTCCTTTCGTCATCTTCTGTAACCATTATAGCACACAATCACGCGATTGTCAATAGGCGTCCAAAGATTTTTGCAAAAACAGTCGCTTTTCAATAAATTGAAGTTTATCGGTATGGCTACGCTTAGACCCGCCGCAAAAGTTTTGGTCAAGCTTTTCCAAAAGCTTCCGGGGAGTGGGGCGGCGCCCCACGAAAACGGCGTTTCTTTGCAAAGCTTTCTTTGCGCCTCGGGTGTCAAAGAAAGCGTCTGGATTGTTTTTGCTGAACAATACCTCTGTCCCTTGCAAGCGCAAGAGTTTCTGACGCTTTTTTCTTTGCCTATAGAGGCACAAAGAAAAAAGCTTTGCAAAAAAGAAATGCCGTTTTGAGCTTTCGCTCACTGCGGTGAGCGACGAGGGCTCCGCGCCCTCGACCGCGCCAACTTTTGAAA
>JAZTWS010000012.1:0-9721 GCA_045636005.1 Eubacteriales bacterium
TCGAAGAAGGGGAACTCGGTCACCCACAGGAAATTGTACTGATTCTTGGGAATGATGTCGAGCTTTCTCGCCACGATGCCGCGAAGCGCGCCCAGCGTGGGAAGCACGACCTTATTTTTGTCGGCACAGATGAGAAGCACGTCGCCCTTCTCAAGACCCGTGGCCTCGATGATGGCCGCGATCTCCTCGGGCTTCATGAATTTGGCAAACGAGCAAGCGGGCTCGTCGTCCACCCAGCGCATATACGCAAGTCCCTTTGCGCCGATGCCCTTGGCATGCTCCACGAGCTTGTCGATCTCTTTTCTCGTAAGAGTAGCGGCGGCGTCCTTGGCCACGATGCCGCGCACCGAGCCGCCGGCCTCAATAGCACCCGTAAAGACGGCAAATTCACAGCTCTTTACAACATCCGAAAGGTTGATGATCTCCATGCCAAAGCGGGTGTCGGGCTTGTCCGAGCCATAGCGCTCCATGGCCTCGGCAAAGGTCAGGTGCGGCATCTTGGGCAGGTCGATACCGAGAACTTCCTTAAACACGCGCTTGATAAAGCCCTCGTTCATATCCATGATCTCCTCCTGCGTCGCAAAGGACATCTCAAGGTCGATCTGGGTAAATTCGGGCTGACGGTCGGCGCGGAGGTCTTCGTCGCGGAAGCAACGCGCAAGCTGCACATAGCGGTCAAAGCCCGAAAGCATCAAAAGCTGCTTGTAGATCTGAGGCGACTGCGGAAGCGCGTAGAACGAGCCCTTATGGATACGCGAGGGAACGATGTAGTCGCGCGCGCCCTCGGGCGTGGGCTTGATCATCATGGGCGTCTCGATCTCGTAGAAGCCGTTCTCATAGTAGTATTCACGCGCGATGCGGGCGATCTCGTGGCGCAGGTGAATGTTGCGCTGCAGCTCGGGACGGCGAAGGTCGAGATAACGGAATTTAAGAGCCGTCTCGTCCTTGACGTTGTTCGTGTCGCTGACCTCAAAGGGAGGGGTCTGCGCGGCCGACAGGATCTTGAGGCTCTTCACATAGATCTCAATGCCGCCCGTGGAAAGATTCTTGTTCACGGCGCCCTCGCCGCGCTCTCTTACCACGCCGTGCGCGCAAAGCACATACTCGGCGCGGCAGGCAAAGGCCTTCGCGAAGACCTCGCGGTCGGTCGCCTCGTCAAAGGCGAGCTGAACGATGCCGCTGCGGTCACGCAGGTCGATGAAGATGAGCGCGCCCAGGTCGCGCTGTCTCTGCACCCAACCCATGACGCAGACCTCCTGGCCTACGGCACTTGCAGGCACCTCGCCGCAATAATAGCTTCTTTTATCTTCTTTGGTCAAAAATTCTGCCATATCTATATCTCCTTAGCCAATTATATTTCCTTCGTTATCAAAAAGCGGAAGCTTTTCGAGGTAGCAAATGTCCTCGCGTCCTTGCGCGTCGCCCTCGGCCAAAATGGCCATGCGGCCGCAGATCACGCCGCCCGCCTTTTCCACCAATGTCTCAAGCGCCTTCAGCGACTCGCCCGTGGAGATCACGTCGTCCACCAGTAAAATCCGTTTGCCCTTCATCAGCTCGGCATCAAGACCGTCAAGATAGAGCGTCTGCTCACGCTTGGTGGTGATCGAGTTGACCGTGATCGAAATGGGGTCCACCATGTAGACCTTCACACCCTTGCGGGCCACGAAATATTTTTTGTCCCCGTGAAGCCGCGCCATCTCGTGCGCAAGCGGAATGCCCTTGGCCTCGGCCGTGATGAGATAGTCGTACGCAGGGGCGCGCTCCAAAAGCGCCGCGGCCGCCGCCGTCGTCAGCTCATGGTCACCGAAAATGATAAAGCCCGCAATACTCAACTTGTCGTTCAAGGGACAGATGGGAAGCGCGCGGTCAAGCCCCGCGATCTTCATGTGATGGTAAAGCATGGTATGTATCTCCTCGCATAAGTTATCTATTCTATTATACACCATATTGCAAAAAAGTCAAATGGTTTTGCGTAAAAATTTGCATTTTTTTGGAATTTGGGGGGCTCGTGGGGCGCCGCCCCACACCCCGCCAACTTTTGAAAAAGTTGGATCAAAACTTTTGCTGAATTGGTTTGCAGGAACTTCACGTCATTTTGAGCCGCGTATAGCACACGCGCAGAAAAGAAAGCGAGCTTTCTTTGTCTGCCGCGTGGCTCGCGGCGCATATGTTCTTCGCACAAGGTGCGAAGAACCAAAAGGACTCGGACATCGGTTTTCATGTTGGTTTTCACGTATTCGTTCGTGTGGCGAAATATCAAAACCCATTTTGTCCGGTGCAAAAGTTTTTGAGAGGTCTTGGGGAACTGTAACAAATTGAAGTTTGTCGAGGTGTTTGAAAAGCAAGATTGCTCCCAGAAAGGCTCCCTCCGGGAGGGAGGTGCCGAGCGGATGCGAGGCGGAAGGAGCCCGCGCGACGCTTCAAAGCTGCTTACACAAAATCCAAACACACCGATAAATCAAAATTTGGAAGGAGTAAAGGGGAACTTTTTTCAAAAAGTTCCCCTACAGAATCGTTATTGTTTTTCCAACCGCAAAAGAAGCTTTTGCATGGGAACGATCAGCACGCCTGCGGCGAGGTTACCCGTGACGTGCAAGAGGTCAAACCAAAGGCCTGTGGCGATCGTGGCAAGCATCTGCTCGAAGGTCTGGCCCATAATGAGTGCCGTGTACGGCGCGTAAAGCACGCCGAAAAGCAGGCCGTGCAGACCGCAGACTACCATATAGACCACGGGTGCTACGCGCGGCGGCATATTGCGGGGGAGAAGCATGGTCACGCCCCACAAAATTGTCCATATATAAAGGTACGCGCCCCACCAATTCATCGGGAAGCCGTAATAAAGCCCCAGCAAAAAGACGTAAACGTAGATGGGAATGAGCGCCTTCGCGCGATAGACCAGCGTAAAGACCATCACGAACATACCGATCAGGTGAATGTTCGGTGCCAACGCCATCAAAAGCTGCGAGCAGACCATAAGCGCCCCCAGCATGGCGAAAAGAATAAGGTGGCGGAGCGTCAGCGGCTTTTTTTCTCTCATTTGGAGCGCCTTAAAATATAGGTCTCGCCCTCGGTAATGGGCGTATTGTCTACGCCCGTCATGGCGTATTCGTCGCCGATATAGAAGGCCCAATAGGTGCGGTCGACGTTATAATCGGCCACAACGCCGCATACGCTCTCAATGTACATACCCGGAGAGCCCGCTCTGCCCGACAGAAGCTCCTTTTCCAAGAGGGCGTCGCCCACCGTGGCAAGCGTGGTCGTGATCTCGCTGCCATAAAGCAGTGTGCCGTCCAGATCATAGGCCTCGAAGGTGAAGGTCTTGGGGGTACCGTCCCCCGTTTCGCTCGGTGTCCCACAGGAAACTGCCGTAAGTGCCAAAACCGCGATCAGCACCAGAGGAAGAATCCGTGAAACCAAGAATTTTCTCTTGTTTTTCATGTTTCTTTTTCTCCTTATTTGGTTTTTTGTTTTTCGGGCGTCCGTTTTCCGTGGCTCTCGCACAAACGGCTCTTGCGGCAAGTCTTCCGACTCGCAAAACGAAGAATGGACCTTCTCATAGTTTCCTACAATGGCTACACACGCGCGGTCGTGTGCCATTCCCCTGCTTGCATACGGCGACGGGCTCGTGCAGGCCTCTCACCTGCTTCCTTTTTCAGCCGCGCTTGGCGGCACCGCTTCCCGACCGCCCCATTATAGCATATTTTCGACTTTTTGACAAGAATTTTGCAAATATTTACAAATAAGGATTGTATTTTGCTCGCAAATGCGGTAAGATAAAAAAGGTTATCAAGTGTTGATATTTTAAATTGAAGTTTATCGGTGTGGCTACGCTTAAACCAAGCGAGGAAAGTTTTGGTCAAGCTTTTTCAAAAGCTTGCGGGGATTGGGGCAGCGCCCCAAGAAATCGGCATTTCTTTTTTGCAAAGCTTTTTTCTTTGTGCCTCTATAGGCAAAGAAAAAAGCGTCAGAAACACTTGTGCTTGCAAGGGACAGAGGCTTCACTTGGCAAAAAGATACAGACGCTTTCTTTGACCCCCGAGGCGCAAAGAAAGCTTTGCAAAGAAACCCCGTTTTTTCAGGGCTCTGCCCTGAAACCCGCCGCCTTTTGAAAAAGGCGGGCGAAAACTTTTGCCGCATTGGGCTCTGCTAAACCGTTCGACAAATCAAAATTTGAACGCACAAAAAGGAGGAGGGATCTTATGTTCGGATACATCAAGCTCGACAAGCCCGAATGTAAGATTCGGGCGTATGAATATTACCGCGCCGTGTACTGTGGGCTTTGCCGCGCGCTCGGCAAATGCGGCGGACAGTGCGCGCGCCTGACCTTGACCTACGACTTCACCTTTTTGGCGCTCGTCCACATGGCACTTGCGGGCGAGACGCCGCAATTTCACAAAAAAAGATGCATTGCGCACCCGTTTTTCGCGCACGCCGAGGCCAAGTGCAACCCGTCGCTCACCTTCAGCGCAAACGCCTCGCTTCTTCTGACCGGCGGCAAGCTTTTGGACGACCGCGCCGACGAAAAGGGGCGAAAACGCCTCCGCGCACTCTGCCTTTTGCCGCTTTTCCGCCCGGCTGTGCGCCGCGCGCGGCGCGCCGAGGGGGAGCTCCATGCGATACTTACCGAACGCTTATCGGCTCTCGCGGCCTTCGAAAAGCAGCCCGCGCGCTCGATCGACCGTCCCGCCCTGCTCTTTGGCGAGGTCATGGCCGCGCTTCTTTCCCACACCTTTACGGACGGAAAGGCCACGATCGCCCGCGCGATCGGTCTTGCCGTGGGCAAATGGGTCTATCTCGTCGACGCGCTGGACGATTTCGACGAGGACGCGCGCCGCGGCCGCTTCAATCCCATTTTGCAAGTTCTTGACGGAAAGCCGCTCGACGAAGAAACGCTCGGGCAGATCGAGACGGCGCTTGACGCCTGCCTCACCGACGCCTCGGCCGCACTTGACCTTGTGGATTTCCCCGACGACGATATGAAAGCCCTTTGCGAAAACCTGCTTCATGGCGGTATGCCGTCGGTTGCAAAAGAAATTTTGACGAAAAAGGAGGAGCTTCTCCGTGAATGATCCCTATAAAATTCTCGGCGTTGCGCCGAACGCAAGCGACGAGGAGATCAAAAAGGCCTACCGCGATCTTGCGCGAAAATACCATCCCGACAAATATGCAGGCACCGATCTTGCCGACCTGGCCTCCGAAAAAATGAAGGAGATCAACGCCGCTTACGAGCAGGTGCAAGCCATGCGAAGCGGCAAGCAGTCCGCGTCGGGCGGCGCGTACGGCAACCCATACGGCAATCCTTACGGAAACCCGTACGGCAACGCCTACGGACAGGGCTATGGCGCGTCGAGCGCGCGAAGCGGCAAGCACGCCGCCACCTACGCCGAGGTGCGCGCTCTCATCAACCGCGGCGCAATCGACGAGGCGGACGACCTTCTCGACGAGATCGAAGAAAATGAACGCGACGCCGAGTGGAATTATCTGATGGGCTGCATCGCCGCGCGCCGTCACTATTACGCCGACGCGCTCCGCTATTTCGACGCCGCCTGTGCGGCCGACCCTTACAACATGGAATACCGTATGGGACGGGATGAGCTGCGCCGTCGCGCGTCGGGAGGCGCGGGCGGTTATCAGACCACAGTCGTAAACAGTGACCTGTGTGATTGCTGTACCACACTTCTTTGCCTCAACCTCTGTTGCGGCGGTCATGGGTGCTGATATGACAAGTCGCGAAAAAACCAAACGCTTGGCGCTTTGCGCCATGCTTGCGGCACTCGGCGTGGTGCTTCTGTATCTCGGCGCGCTCATTGAGGTGCTCGACTTAAGCCTCGCGGCGCTTGCGCCGCTTCTGGTGGTCTACGTCGTTATCGAGCTTGGCGGCTATTGGCCGTGGCTCTTGTATTTGGTGACCGGCGTCATCGCCCTGCTTCTGCTCCCGCAAAAATTCGGCGCGGTGGTCTATCTGCTCTTTACCGGCTTTTATCCCATGGTCAAAAAGTGGGCCGAGAGCCGCCTGCCCCGCCTTTTTGCCTTGCTTTTCAAGTTCGGCGTCTTCAACCTCTCACTCCTCGCGGCATGGGGCCTCACCAAGCTCTTCCTCATCCCGCTTGCCGTGGGCAAAACGCTCCTCTTTGGCGTCCTTTTCCTTGAGGTCACCTTCCTGCTTTACGACTTCGTCCTCACACGCTTGATCTCTATTTACGTCTACCGCCTAAAAAAACGGCTGAAATTTAAAAAAGGGGACTAAAATCCTCTTTTCTCCCACGACAAATCAAAATTTGAATTGTTTGGCAACAAAAAGAGCAGAACCCTTACGGGAATCTGCTCTTTTTTGTAATCTTGCCTGTAAGCCGAGTTCTGTCGTGGACGGTTATCAATCTGCGCCGACCGTCGCCGATCGGCTTCGGCTTTCGCCGTGCCACCTTGGAGTATGCGTCGGGCCGACACTCCGTACGGTGTTGCTTCGGATAGGGTTTACAGCAAATCCATGTTACCATGGAAGTGGGTGAGCTCTTACCTCGCCTTTCCATCCTTACCGTGTAAAACGGCGGTTTCTTTCTGTTGCACTTTCCCGACAGTCGCCTGTGGCTGACGTTATCAGCTATCCTGCCCTGTGAAGCTCGGACTTTCCTCACGGTAATACCTTTCGGCACCATACCGCGCAACCGCCCGGCAAGGTTACAGCTTATTATATCACGCCCCGCCCCCATTGTCAAGGCTTGACTTTCGTCGGGCGGTGTGCTATACTGAAAAAAATCAAATTTTGGGTTGTCGGGGAGTTACGCTTAGGGAGACTTTTTGAAAAAAGTTTCCCTAAGAACCCTTCAAAAACTTTTCTGAAAAAATTTACTACAAAGTCTGCAAAAGCAATATTGTAAGAGTTTTCCAAGTCATTTTGGTTCTTCACACCTTGTGCGAAGAACATTTATGCCGCGAGCCACGCGGCTCAAAATGACGTAAAGTTTGTGCAAGCCCATGCAGCAAAAGTTTCGGTCAAGCCTTTTCAAAGGCTTGCGGGGTGTGGGGCGGCGCCCCACATGATGTCCCCTACAAACTTCAATTTATAAAGAAACAAGACAAGGATTAACGATGAAAAAACGCTTTGCCAAGATCTATTTGGAGATCACCAATGTATGCAATTTGAATTGCAGCTTCTGCCACGGGACGAAGCGTGCGCCGCGTGTGATGACGGTGGGAGAGTTTCGTGCGCTTGCCGAGCGGCTGGTGCCTTTTACCGACTATCTTTATTTGCACGTATTGGGGGAGCCGCTCATGCACCCCGCGCTTCCCGAAATTCTGGACGCGGCGGCCGCACTCGGCTTTCGCGTCTGCATCACCACCAACGGCACGCTCATAGGGGAGAAGCGCGAGCTTTTGCTTGCACACGCCGCGCACTTGGGGAAGGTAAGCGTCTCGCTTCACAGTGCCGAGGCCAATGGTGTACCCGTTTCGTCCTATCTTGACGGGGTGTTGGATTTTGCCGCCGCGCTCGGCGCGCGCGGCGTGCCGTCGGTGCTTCGCCTTTGGAACCTGGGGGAGAAGGGCGAGAACGCCGAAAATGATGCCATTCTTGCGCGTCTCGAAGAAAAATTCCCGAAGCCGTGGCAGGAAAATAGGCGTGGCACCACGCTCGCGCCCTCGGTCTATCTCGAATGGGGCGAGTGCTTCGATTGGCCCGACCTTTCGGCCGAGGATCACGGCGAGGCGGGCGCGTGCTACGGGCTTCGCGATCAAATTGCCGTCCTGTCGGACGGCTCGGTGGTGCCTTGCTGCTAGGACAGTGAGGGCGATATTACGCTTGGCAACCTTTTTGAAGACGAGCTTGCGGATATCCTCGACTCGCCGCGCGCCAAAGCGATCGCGGAGGGCTTTCGCCGCCGCCGCGCCGTCGAGCCGCTCTGCCGCCGTTGCGGCTACGCAAGACGGTTTTTGTAAAAGAGCGCGCAAGGGGGACTTTTTTCAAAAAGGCCCCACATCGTAAAATTTGAAAAAGAGTGACAGTGAATCCAAATCCACTGTCACTTGTTTTTTGCGCTTTTTGCGCCTATTTTAGTTGCGTTAGGGCTTTTTAATGCTCAAATTCAGCAGGATGGCGACGACCGACAAAGCAAGCAGAAGCGCGAAAGGAATGACGTACCCGCCGCTCGACGTCTGCAGTGCGGCGCAGGCGGTTGCAATGAAGGATGCCCCCATAAGATTGAAATTGCTGATGCTCAAATTGGACGCAAAATACTTTTTTCCGTAAAAAGCGAGCGTGAAGGCCGAGGAGACCGTGGGGGAGGTTCCGTAGGAAAGTCCCGTAAGACACAGGCCGACGACGCAGAGCGGAAGCGAGGAAGTGATCACCGACACCAGCGTTACGGTGGCGGCAACGGTGGTCAAAACGGTGGCACCGATCATCGTGAAGCGGCGGCCCATGGTGTCGAAAACGGCACCCGTGAGAATGCGGCCGAGGCCGTTGCAAACGGCAAGCACGCCGACCAGCGTCGTTGCAAAACCGGCCGTGGCACCAACCGAAAGGGCGAGGTCGTTGGCGAAGCTTATTACCGAGCTGCCCACCGCGGTGAAGCAAACGAGCGAGAGGAAGGCTCTCCAGAAGGTAAAGCGGCGAATCATTTCCGAGGGCGTATAGTCGCGCTCCTCAAAGACCTCCTCGCGCGCCGACGCTTTTCGTTTCGGGGCGGGGAAGACCATGTCGGCGTCGGGCGGCGAGATGAAGATCGCGGACACGATCAAAACAATGCCGATGACGATGCCGAGCAAAACGTAGGTGTTTTTCCAGCCGAGCGGACTTGCAAACAAACGCGTGGCGAGTTTTCCGAGGATCAGGGTGCTTGCGCCAAATCCCATCATCAAGACGCCCGAGGAAAGTCCCTTTCGATCGGGGAAATACGCGTTTACCGTCGAAATGATCGCAATATACGCCATGCCGATGCCCAGCCCCGCGAGGAAGGAGTAACTGAAAAACAGTCCGATCGGCGCGAGCGGCGCGAGAATTCCCGCAAGAGCGATTCCCGTACCCGCAAGAACGCCCGCCGCAAGAATGGTGGGCCGTGTGCCGATGCGGCGAATGATCTGTCCGGACAAAAAGCCGCCGAGGCAGAAGAAGCACATCGTCAGGGTATAACTGAACGCAAGCTGACCGGACGTGAAGCCCACTTCCTCACGAAAGGGGACTTTCAGGATGGACCATGCGTAAAGAACGCCCGCAAAGAGCATGGAGATCACGCCGACGGCAAGAAGAAACCAACGCTTATTGATATTTTTTGTTTTCATGGGAATTACCTCGTGAGTCTTGGGGCGTAGGGCCCCCTTTTTTCTATTTATTATAACATATTGCGCGGTCGGTGTAAAGAGTCTTTTGCTTGAAAAAGGAAGGTTTTGTGACATGATAAAAATATGCCCCCAAAAAGTGAAACACTTTTGGGGGCATATTCTTTTCCGAGTGGTGAGTCTTTTTATCTTTCGTTTTTGCTTCGCAGAGTGGCAATCAGATGCTTGACGGTAACGATGTCGTTCTCATCGAGTCCGTTTAGATCAAGGGTTTCTTTTTTGTCAAGACCGAGGAGGTAATCGGTGGAAACGTGGAAGATGGCGGCAAGCTTGACGAGGATCTCGGGTGAGGGCGTACGCTCGTGCAGCTCGTAATAGCTGACCACCGACTTTGTGATACCAAGACGGTCGGCGAGCTGTTGCTGTGTCAACCCTTCCTCCGAACGCA
>JAZTWS010000013.1:0-7715 GCA_045636005.1 Eubacteriales bacterium
CCTTGCAAACAAAGGTGATTGGAGCATTTTATGGCTACAATTAAGACGGGATTTTTCGTTAGCCTCCCTCCGGGAGGGAGGTGCCGAGCGGATGCGAGGCGGAAGGAGCCCGCGCGACGCTTCAAAGCTGCTTACACAAAATCCAAACACACCGATAAATCAAAATTTGAAGGTTTATTTGTGTTCCAGCAACCAAAGATAGAGTGCTTCGGTTTTGGCGGTCATGTGTGAGGCGGAGTAGGTGAGGTGGCGGCGGCGCGCGTCGGCGGAGAGTGAGGCGTAGAGGGGCTTGTCGCCGGCGAGGCGCAGGATGGCGTCGGCCAGCGCACGCGGGTCGCGGGGCGGAAGGACGATGCCGCACCCTTTGGCCATGGCGGCGTTTCCGCCGATGCGCGTCACGACTATGGGAATGCCGAGGCTCATGCCCTCCGAAAGCGAGAGGGGGGAGGTCTCGGAAAGATAGGAGAGGTTGAGGTTGAGGTCAAAAAGGTTCATAACTTCCCCGATGTCCGCGCGAAAGCCCGTGCAGGCGAGGTTTTTCATGCCGCGGGCGGCCTTTTGCAGTTCGGGCAGGAGAGAGCCGCCGCCCACGGCGAGAAAGAAGATATCCTTGCGATGTGCGAGGAGCCTTGCCGCCGCTAAAAGATGCTCGTGTCCCTTGCCGCGCTCCACGCGCGCGGCGTAGCCGACGACGAAAGCACCCTTGGGGACGCCGAGCGAGGCGCGGAGTGCCTCTTTTTTCGTCTCATCAAGCCGTGGTACGCGCTCGGCACCGCCGCATATGATCGTGGCACGCGCCGAGGAGCCACCGCAGAGAAGGAGAGGGCCGCGCGCGGCTTCGGCCGTTAGGATATAGCGGACGTCCGACGCGCGCTCAAGCGCGCGGTTGATAAGGCGCGCGGGCGCGCTTTTTTGCAAAGGCGAGGGCGGGAAACAACAGTGCTTGGTGTCCACGCAGGCCATGCTCCGAAAGGGCAGGGCGGCAAGCCGCGCGAAAAGCGCGGCGTTGGTGTGGAGAATATCGGGTCTCTCGCGTCCAAGAATGCGAAGCATTTCGGGAAGCGCGGCGAGGGCGAACGTTCCGTCGGCCGACGGCGGCAGTGGGCAGATGCGCACGCCAAGTGCGCTCGCGCGCGGCAGAAGCAAACTGTCACGCGGAAGCGCGAGGATAGGCTCAAACCGCGCGCGGTCGGTGTGGCGCAGGAGCGAGAGCGTGAGAACGCCCGCCCCACCAATGTTTTTGTCGGTGATGACGTGAAGGATCTTGTACATCGTTTTCCCCCAAAACAATCGTTTTTGATAGTTTGCGCGATGGGGCGGGGAATATGTAAAAGAGCGTTGGTTGTTATAAATTGAAGTTACGAGTTCGCTCCGCGACCTCGGTGTTACTGCGCCGCCGTGACGACAGAGCGATAAATCAAAATTTGAAATAGAGCGGGCGGTACAACTTTTTTTAGAAAAGCACTTGACAAGGAGCGAGGGTTGTTGTATAATATACCATGTCGCTTTGCGGAAACAGGGAAAAGTGAGGTGCCGATATGACGTTGGATCTGAAGCCGATGCTTCGCGGCGAGGTGAAGCGGATCGCGGTGGATTACCGTTTAACGCCCGACGAAATGTACGGCGTTCACTTCTGTGAGGATCTTCATGCGTGCGGTGAGGTTACCGATAACGCGGGCTATATGCGCCTGTCGCTTTCGATCTCGGTGCCGTATGTGGCGGAGTGTGCCAGATGTCTTGACGAGGTATCGGGCGAATTTCGGGAGGTCTTTGAGCGAACGGTGGTCACCAAGGGTGCGATCGACGAGGACAAGCTGGAGGAAAGCGTAGACGAATACGCGGTTCTCGATGAGGACGGAAAGCTTGACGTGGACGACGAGATTTTGGAGACGCTTGTGCTTCTGTTCCCGAAAAAGATCCTCTGCCGAGAGGATTGCGAGGGACTTTGTCAAAGATGCGGAAAACCGAAAAAGGACGGAGATTGCGGCTGTCCGACCAAGGAAATCGACCCGCGGCTTGCCGTTTTGAAAAAATTACTTGACAATCCCGAAAAATAAGTATATAATAATACCGATACGTGTATAGAATTCAAGGAGGTGTAGTTCAATGGCAGTACCAAAGAAAAAGGTCTCTAAAGCTCGTAGAGACAAGAGACGTTCGAATAACAGCAAACTGAATTTGCCGGGCATGGTGAAGTGCTCCAAGTGTGGCGCATACATTCTTGCACACCGCGTTTGCAAGGCTTGCGGCTCGTACGACGGCAAAGAAATTGTAAAGCAGGACGCGTAAGTTTTGTTTTGCAGAAAATGACTCAATCGAAACATGACAAAGCATGCCTCGATTGAGTTATTTTTTTGGCAGAAAGGAATGGACAGGAAATGAAAAAGACGATTTTTAGAATATTTGCAGTTGTGTTGGTGCTTTTGCTGGCACTCTCGGCCTTTGTCGCGTGCGGGGAGAAGAAAAACGCAAACGAGCCGATGGATCTTTTGTCGCTGAAGCTTTCGCGATACATCGACCTTGGCGACTATGCCTCGCTTCCCTTTGAGCTTGAGATCAAGCGCGTGACCGATGCCGACGTGGAGAACGCAATCGAAGAATTTAAGGCGAGTCTTTCGAGCTATGAGGAATATAAAGAGCCGGTGAGCCGTCCGACCGAGGAGTACGACTACCTGTCGATCAGCTACGTCGGTCGTGTGGACGGGGACATCGTGGCCGAGGCTCCTGCCGAATCGCCGCAGTATCTTTTGTTGGCCGATGGCAACAACTATTACGAGGGAATCAACGAGGCTCTTCGCGGCATATGCGTGGGTGACACCGTGTTTGCCGAGCGTCAGCTTGAAAACACCGAGAACTTCGGTGAGTATGCGGGCAAGACCATCATCTACGAGATCAAGCTGCAGGCCATTTTGGGACACTACACCTTCGTGGAGATGACCGACGAGGTGGTGAAGGAAAAAACGGGCTACGAGACCGTGGAGGCATACCGCACGGCGCTTTATACCATTCTTGACGAGGCACGCAAGGCCGAGGCTCTTGCTACGATCTATCAGAAGATCTGGGACACGGCGGTTGAGAACGCCAAGGTGCGCAAGTACCCCAAGCATCAGGTCGAGTATTACTATAACGCCTTTTACGGAAACTATGCCTACATAGCGTATCAGAGCAATCTTCCCGTTGAAACGGTGCTTGCGCAGTACGGCGTGGACGAGAAGGGAATACGCGACAAGGCCGAGGAATCCACGCGAGAGGAGCTTTTCTTTTACGCGTTCGCGCAGGAAAACGGACTTGAGGTGACCGACGAGGAATACGCCGCGCGTGTGGGCGGTATTGCCGAAGGAAAGGGCGTTTCGGTGGAGGCGCTGGAGGCTGAATACGGCAAGAAGGATATCCGCGACAGTATGCTTTTCGACGAGGCGATTGTCTTCTTGGCAAACACCGTGGATGTCAACTATATTTACGTCGACTAATCTTGTCGAATTTGACGAAGGAAAGTGCCTTGTAAAATAAGGGTTTCTTTGAAAAAATCGAGGTTTTCTGTGGAAAACTCTGTGGAAAACCCCATAAAATTGTGGAAAACTCAACAAAAAGCAGGTCGGAGAGCGTAGAAACGGCTCTTTGACCTGCTTTTATATTTTTTGAAATGCGGTGGAATCCTTGGCGCAGATCGCAAGGGAATAGGCTTTGCCGCCGATTTCGAAGCGTTCGGTAATAAAGGTCACGCGATGCTTGGCGGCACTTTTTTCGGTGTCCTCTCGGAGAAGCGGGGAAAGGCCCGAACCGAGATATTTGCCGAGTGCCTCTTTTTTCGTCCAAATTTCAAAGAAATGCGAGGCGTCGTGGGCGGCGGCCTGTTCGGCGGGGGCGAAAAAGCGTGCGGCAAGCTTTTCGGTGTCGAGCGTGTCAGCCCATTCTTGTACGTCGATGCCCACGCGGCTCGTTCCTATGGCGCAAGCCACGAGGTTTTCGGTGTGCGAAAGGTTGAAGTCGGGCGCGCCTTCGGCATCAAAATACGGGCGGCCGTTTTCGTCGGTGCGGATGGGGAAGTCGACGGAAAGATCGGCACGCGCCGCAAGTGCCTGCAAAAGTGTGAGCGCTGCGCGGCGGGCGGCGGCGTTCTTCGGCGCGCTTTTCAAAAGGTAGTCGTTTAAATGCGGCGAAAGGGGCGGCGTGTTTGCCGTGATCGGTGCATATGTGTAAAAAATCATGGCCGACTCCTTTCGGGCGGGATAGGGAAACTTTTTGAAAAAAGTTTCCCTAAGCGTCACCCTACGTATCTTTTTATGCCCAGCTCATGCTGGTGGGTTTGGGTTCTTCGATGAGTACGGGCTTGAGGAAGGAGACGGCCTTGCGGAGACCTTCGTCGATGCTCATTACACTATCCTCGTGCTCGATCGAGAGTACGCGATCGTAGCCGACGAGGCGGAGGTTGGAGACGAGGTCGCGCCAATAGGTCTCGCCGTTGCCGTAGCCAACCGTGCGGAATACCCACGCACGATGGATCTCATCGCCGTAGTGCTTGGTGTCAAGCACGCCGTTTTTGGCGGTATTGTATTTGTCGATCTTGGTATCCTTGGCGTGAACGTGGTAGATGGCACCTGCAAGCTCACGAATGGCGGCCACGGGATCCATACCCTGCCAGATGAGGTGCGAGGGGTCGAAGTTTGCACCGATCACGTCGCCGACGGCGGCGCGGAGCTTGAGGAGCGTTTCGGGGTTGTAGACGCAGAAGCCGGGGTGCATCTCGAAGGCGATGCGGTCAACCTTGTGCGCCTTGGCGAACGCACCTGCTTCCTTCCAATAGGGGATCAGCTTTTCGTTCCACTGCCAATCGAGGATAGCAAGGAAGTCCTCGGGCCACGGGCAGGTTACCCAGTTGGGATATTTCGAGCCCTCGGAATCACCGGGACAACCCGAGAAGGTGATCACGGTGTCCACACCGAGCTTCTCGGCCAAAAGTACGGCGTCGCGGAAGTCGGCGTCAAAGCTCCGGGCGATCTCGGCGTTCGGGTGCAGGGCGTTGCCGTGAACGGCAAGCGCGCAGATCGTAACGTCGTATTTCTTGAAGGTGGCAACGAATTCGTCGAATTTTTTGGCGTCGGCAAGCAGCTCGCTTGGGTTGCAGTGCGCCTTTCCGGGATAGCCGCCCGCGCCGATCTCCACGGTGTGAACGCCAAGTCCGGTCAGAATGGCAAGGGTTTCGTCAAGGCTCTTTTGGCCGTAAAGGTTGGCAAGTACGCTGAGTTTCATAGCGTTTCCTCTCTTTCGATGTATTACTTATATGATACCCTTTTTTTCTCCTTTTTGCAAGGGCTTTTGGAATTTTTTACTATATTTTTTCATTTCGGTTGCATTGCCCGTCTTTTTATGCTATACTAAAATGAATATAACTATGTCACGTATTGATAAATTGAAGTTTATCGGTGTGTTTAAAAAGCAAAAGTTATAAAGCATTTGCAGATTTTGATCGTTGCGCGGGCTCCCTCAGTCGCCTACTCGGCGCCAGCTCCCTCCCGGAGGGAGCCTTTCATACTCAATTTCTTACCCAAGCGTAACTGTTCAAACACACCGATAAATCAAAATTTGAAGTTTTAATTGCCGTTTGTTAAGACGGAGAAAAAGTTATTAGAAAAGGAGAAGCATATGAATTTTGATAAATTGCGCGAGGTGCTTGACCGCATCTGCGAGAAGAACAATACGCCGTCGGTTGACTGCATGGTATATCTTGACCACAAGCCGATCTTCCGCTATTTTCGCGGCTACCGTCATGTGGAGGAGCAGCGCGAGATCGACGGGCACGACCTGTACATTACGTTCTCGGTGACCAAGGTGGTCACGGCAACGGCGGTGATGCAGCTGGTGGAAAAGGGCAAGCTTTCGCTTTCGGACGAGGTGTCGAAATATCTGCCCGAATACGCGCAGATGAAGCTTTCGGAGGAGGCGCTGGACTTGGCGGCAGGCGAGCGCGTGATGATTGGGGAAGCTTTTGGTGAGGTCAAGCGCGTGGAGGGCGTGCGCTACGCCAAAAATCCCATCACGATCGAGCATTTGCTTACCATGACCTCGGGTCTTGACTATAACAATCACACCGACGCGATTCTTCAGTCGGTGGCCGAGGGCAAGACCTCCACGCGCGACATCGTGCGCGCGATCGCCGAATCTACGCTTGCTTTTGAGCCGGGTACGCGCTTTTTGTACGGCTTTTCCTTTGACGTGCTTGGCGCCGTGGTTGAGGTGGCGTCGGGCATGCGCTTTGGCGATTACGTCAAGAAGTATATCCTTGACCCTTGCGGCATGAAGGAGACAACCTTCCATATGCCGCGCGACGAGGCGGGACAAGCGCGTATGGTACATCGCTACAGACGGGGGGGAGACGGCTTGATCCATCAAGAGCTTGACGCCGTTTACGAGTTCGGCCCCGATTACGATAGCGGCGGCGCGGGACTTATCTCGACCACTGCGGATTTCGCGCTCTTTCACGACGCGCTTGCCTGCGGCGGTGTAGCGGCAACGGGCGCGCGCATCTTGAGCCCCGAAAGCATTGCCACGATGGCCGAAAATCGCCTCTTTGGTGTGGGACTTGCCGACTTTGAGAAGGAGCGTCCCGGTTACGGCTACGGATTTGGCGTAAGAACGCACATCAGCACCGAGCGAAGCGGGCAGAAAAGTCCGCTTGGCGAGTTTGGCTGGAGCGGCGCGGGCGGTGCGCTCTCGCTGATCGATCCCCAAAACCGCCTCTCCTTGACCTATTTCCAGCAGATGCAGAGCTGGGGTCAGCCGCTTCACAACGGCATCCGCGAGGCACTTTACGAGGGACTTTCGGAGGAGCTTGAAAAATGACGCGAGAAGAAAAAGCAAGAGAACATTTTTTGAAGGGCTATAACTGCGCGCAGGCGGTGGCGCTTGCCTTTGCCGATCTTACGGGCGTAGATGAGGAAACGATGGCGAAGCTTGCCGCCCCCTTTGGCGGCGGCATGGGACGGATGCGCGAGGTTTGCGGCGCGGTGAGCGGTATGCTTATGGTGGAGGGGCTTCTTCGGGGTTACTCCGACCCCGAGGCAAACGGGGAAAAGAAGGAGCTTTACGCACGCGTGCAGAATATGGCGGCGCGCTTCAAGGAGGAATGCGGCTCGATCATCTGCCGTGAGCTTCTTGAGGGCAAGGCCGATAACGCCCCCACGCCTACCGAGCGCACGCCCGCATTTTACAAAAAACGTCCCTGCGCCGAGCTTGTGGCACTGGCGGCGAAAATTCTCGAAGAGGAATTGGATAACGAAAAATGTTAAGACTTTTGGATCTGCAAAAGCAGTTGATTTTGACGCATTTGAAGGCGGGAGACACCGCGGTGGATTTTACGATGGGAAACGGACACGACACCGAATTTCTCTCGAAGACCGTGGGGGAAAAAGGCCACGTCTACGCCTTTGACATTCAGGCCGCGGCCGTGGAATCGACGCGCGAGAATTTGAAGGCGGCACTCTGCCCCGAAAATTACACGCTGATCCACGACTCACATCACAAGGTGAAGGAATATGTAAAGGGCGAGATCCGCGCGGGTATGTTCAATCTCGGCTACTTGCCGGGGGGCGACAAGAGCATCACCACCATGCGCGAGACCACGCTGCCGGCCCTTCAAGCGGCCGTCTCGATGCTGGGGCCGAACTCGATTTTAAGCGTGGCGGTCTATCCCGGACACGAGGAGGGCGAGGCCGAGG
>JAZTWS010000014.1:0-5275 GCA_045636005.1 Eubacteriales bacterium
TAAAGAGTCGTGACCCCGCAGCCACGAACGGCGTGGAGATCGTGCTTCTCTATTCGGGCGTTCACGCGTTGCTTGCGTACCGCGTTTCGCATAAGCTTTATCTCAGTAAGCATCATTTTTCGGCGCGATTCGTCAGCCAGCTCACCCGCTTTTTGACCGGTATTGAGATTCATCCCGGTGCCACGATCGGTAAGGGGCTTTTTATCGATCACGGTATGGGAGTGGTCATCGGTGAGACGGCAGAGATCGGAGACAACTGCACGATCTATCAGGGCGTAACGCTTGGCGGTACGGGTAAGGACGTTGGAAAGCGTCACCCCACGCTTGGTGATAACGTGATGGTGGGCTCGGGTGCGAAGATCTTGGGCCCTGTGAACATTGGCTCCAACGTCAAGGTGGCGTCGGGCGCGGTGGTGCTTGACGATATTCCCGATCATAGCACGGCGGTCGGTATCCCGGCAAGAGTGGTGCGTCGCGCGGGCATGAAGGTCGACAATTTGGACCAGATCCACATTCCCGACCCCGTATCGCAGGAGCTTTGCAAGCTGGAGCAGAAGATCAAGCGTCTTGAAGCAGAGCTTGCGGCACTGAAGGAAAACCGCCCCGAGAATGCGGAAAACAACTGACTTCATACGTCCAGGAAATTTTGGCATTGACAAAAGGAGTAGCTATGGGATGGTTTCTTGAAAATTGGTATGTCGTAGTCGGAACTCTGTTGGCCCTTTCCATGCCCATATATCTTGTAGTTGTCTTTATCCGATACAAGCGAAAAGCCAAAAAGTCTTTAGAGCAATTAGAGGAGGAATGGGGCAAGGCGGAGGATTCGCCGTTCCGTGAGATTCACGGACGTGTTTTAGAGAAGCATTGCTTCTCCGAAATAGTAGGCACCAAAAACGTCCGCGCTTACACCTGCTTTTACTTTCTGTTTCTGACGGACGACGGAGAGACTGTCCGCTATGAGATCGACGAGGAGACCTACCTTGCCATCGAGGATGATACCGAGGGGACGGTGGGCATCGTTGGCGACCGTTTTTACGGCTTTTGTCCCGATTGATACTGTTAATTTTATTTCAAAGTGATTTTGGAAAGGATATATTATGCAAATCTATAATTCTCTTACACACAAAAAGGAAGAGCTTGTCCCCAACGAGCCGGGTAAGATCAAAATGTACACCTGCGGCCCCACGGTCTATCATTTTGCGCACATCGGAAATCTGCGCTCGTATATCATGGAGGACGTGCTGGAGAAGCACCTGCGCTTCGTGGGCTATGACGTGCTTCGCGTCATGAATATCACCGACGTCGGTCACCTTTCGAGTGACGGTGACACGGGCGAGGATAAGATGCTCAAGGGTGCCAAGCGCGAGCGCAAGAGCGTGATGGAGATCGCGCAGTACTATACCGACGCCTTTTTTGCCGACTGTAAAAAGCTTGGTATCAAGACCCCCGATATCGTACAGCCCGCAACGGGTTGCATTGCCGAATATATCGAGATCGTAAAGCGCCTCTTGGAGAAGGAGTTTGCTTACGAGGCGGGCGGAAACATCTATTTCGACACCTCGAAGCTGGAGCAGTATTATGCCTTCCACAACTTTGAGGAGGAGGATCTTGAGGTCGGCGTCCGCGAGGGCGTGGAGGCCGACGACAACAAGCGCAACAAGGCCGATTTCGTGCTTTGGTTTACCAAGTCGAAGTTTGACGACCAGGAGCTGAAGTGGGAGAGTCCTTGGGGTATCGGTTATCCCGGCTGGCATATCGAGTGCTCGGGCATTTCCATGAAATATTGCGGCGAGTATCTTGACATCCATTGCGGCGGTATCGACAATGCATTCCCGCACCACACCAACGAGATCGCGCAGAGCGAGGCTTACCTCGGTCATAAGTGGTGCAACTATTGGTTCCACGTACACCACCTGAATACCGCTGGAGGCAAGATGAGTAAGTCCAAGGGCGAGTTTTTGACGGTCTCGCTTCTTGAGGAGAAGGGATACGATCCTATGGTTTACCGCTTCTTCTGCCTCGGCTCGCATTATCGCAAGTCCTTGGTGTTCTCGTATGAAAATCTTGACAACGCGGCCGCTTCGTATAAGAAGCTGGTGGCCAAGATCGCATCTTATCTGCCCGAAAAGGAAGGTGCGGTTGATCAAGATGCGTTCGATAAGCACCGCGCCGACTTTTGCGCGGCTCTTGACAACGATCTCAATACTTCACTTGCTATTACTGCACTTTACGATGTGCTGAAGGCCGACATCGGCGGAGCAACGAAGCTTGCACTCGTCCAAGAGTTTGACAAGGTTCTTACCTTGAATTTGATCGCCGCGGCCGAGAAGATGAAGGCCGAGAGCGAGACAGTCGCACCTGCGGACGACGAGGCAACGGCTTGGATTCGTGAGCTGATCGAGGCGCGTGCCGCCGCGAAGAAGGCCAAGAATTTTGCCGAGGCCGACCGCATTCGTGACGAGCTTTTGGCGCGCGGCGTGACGCTGATCGACACGAGAGAGGGAACCAAGTTCGAGATCAAATCGTGAGGGAGAACGTTATGCTTTCGTTTTTGAAAAAGCACCGCGAGCTCCTTGCCTATCTGATTGTTGGCGGCATGACCACGATTATCGGATTTGGCACGTATTTCCTTATTCTGTTTTTCGCCCGCACTGCGGGCGTGCGAGAGGGGAGCGCGGCGTATAGCGGTGTGCGCGTGGTGGCACAGATCCTGCAATGGATCTTGGCCGTTCTGTTCGCTTACGTTGCCAATAAAAAGTGGGTATTTCGCTATGAGGAAGACACCACGAAAAAGCAAACGGCGGTCAATTTCGTTTCGTTCGTGACCTCGCGCCTCTTGTCACTCGGTGCCGATTCGCTCGTGACCTTCGGTACGATCTGGGCGCTGACGGCAGGCGGATACGTGACGCAGGAAATAACGCTTCTCATACCCATCGCACTTTCGGCGGATTTTTGGGGAAAGCTTTTGGCAGCAATCGTTGTAATCATCCTCAATTATGTGTTGGGGAAATTTATCGTTTTTCGCAAATCTCACCAAAAGAAGTCTTGACATCTATATAAATTTAATTTATAATAGAATATAGCCGAACGATGCTCCGACAGCGAGATTTCTCTCACGGTCGGAGCATTTTTGAATTTTGGGAAAGGAGTGCTGTATGAGAAAGATTGCATGGAATGCGGAGCAAAGAGATATTATTTTTCGCAGCTTGGTTGCACTTGCGATGCTATTTGTCACCGTACTGTTGCAGACCTCTTTTTTGCCGTATGTGGATCTTTTTGGTGCGATTCCCGACCTTTTGCTGATCTTTGTCGTCGGCATCAGCTTTTTTAACGGCGAAAGAGTAGGCGTGCCTTTTAGCATTGGGGCAGGGCTTGTTGGCTATTTCCTTGGCGGCGGCGCGGCACTCGGTATTCTTTTTTATTTTCTTTGCGGCGTGTTGGCTTCCCGAGGATTTTTGGGAAGAAATTACCGCTCATGGTGTATATATATGGTGGCGGCATGCCTTTTGAAGCTGTTGTGGTCGTTTTTATACTGTCTTTTGGCTTCGGCTCTGCCGCGACCCTTCGCGGCACTTTGGCACAGTGCATTACCCGAATTTTTGGGTACGTTTTTGCTTTCGCTTGCGCTTTATTTCCCCGTAAAATTGGCGGCACGCGCAATCAAGCGAAAGAGCGAGCAGTAAGGAGGCGAATCGCATGAAAAAGAAACTTTTATACGGAAGATATCTTGCTTTGCTTGGCTTTTTTGCCTGCCTTTGCTTGATCTTTGTGATCCGTCTTGCTTCCTTTCAGTTTTTCGGAGACAACGAGGAGATGTACCGCGAGTACGACGTGAAGAATTTCACCTATACCGTTACGATCCCCGCGCTTCGCGGTGATATTTGCGACCGTGACGGCAAGATCATCACCACCACCAAGCAGGCCTACGCGCTGGCATTTGACTATTGGTCGATGCCCGTGGACAAGGAGGAGGCCAACCGCTCGATCCTTGTGGCCCTTGAGGCACTTCGCGTGACCGACGCCGAGGACAAGCGTACCGAGGACTATTTCCCGTTTGACGGGCAATACCCCAACCTCAAATGGAAGGCAGACGCCAAAACCGAGGGAACGACGATCTATTCGCGTCTTGGGCGTGTGATGGGGCGTCGCAACTTCAAAGAGGAAATGACCGACGAGGAAATGGTCACCTGGTATGCGAAAAAGTTCGGCATGCTGGATAGCGAAGGGGAGCCGCTTTACACGAATGAGGAGATGACCGAGCTTCTGCGCGTGCGCTACAACATGGACGCGGTGGACTTCGGTACCTTCGTGCAGTATCATCTTGCCGATGATGTCTCGATTGAGACGGTCTCTTACGTCAAGGAGAAAAATGCGCTGGGTATGGTCTTCCCGCGCAGTACCGAGCGGCAGTACAATTACCCGGGTTATCTTTCGCACATTCTCGGCAGCACGGGTGAGATCACGGCCGATACGCTTGCTTACTATACCGAGCTTGGCTATCCCGCCGACGCCATCGTGGGTACGTCGGGTATTGAGCAATTATTTGAGGAATATCTTCACGGCACCGACGGTGAAATGACGGTTGTGGAGGATAAAAACGGCTATATTATTGACAGCTACGTTTCCAAGGAGCCGATTCCCGGCAAGGACGTTTGGCTTTCCATTGACATCGATCTTCAGGTGGCGGCGGAGGATTCGCTTGCCGAGTACGTAGAGCGCTATTCCGAAAACGCTTCGGCGGGCGGTGCCTTCGTGGCAATTGACCCGAAGACCAACGGTGTGCTGGTCATGGCCTCTTACCCGACCTATGATCTTATGACCTTTAACAAGGAATACAATAAGCTATTGGCCGACCCTGCCATTCCGCTTCTCAACCGTGCCTTAAACGGTGTGTATACCCCCGGTTCCACCTTCAAGCTCGGCACTGCGGCGGCGGCGTTGGAGGAGGATAAGATCAATACCGGTAGTCAAGTGAATTGTGTTGGTTATTATACACTTGGAAATTATCAAATGAAGTGCTGGGTGCATCCCGATTCGCACGGCTATGAAAACGTGGTGGACGCGATCACGCATTCCTGCAATGTCTTTTTTGCCGAGATGGGCGATCGCTTGGGAATCGACGTGATGAACCGCTATTCCAAGGCCTTCGGTCTTGGGCAGGCAACGGGTATTGAGCTTTCCGAGTCACTCGGCAACCTTGCGGGTGAGGAAAGCCGCTTGGAAAACGGCGGCGGTGCATGGTATCCCGCCGACACCGTTATGGCGGCGATCGGCC
>JAZTWS010000015.1:0-5847 GCA_045636005.1 Eubacteriales bacterium
TCGCTCACCGCAGTGAGCGAAAGCTCAAATCGGCATTTCTTTTTTGCAAAGCTTTTTTCTTTGTGCCTCTAGTGGCAAAGAAAAAAGCGTCAGAAACTCTTGCGCTTGCAAGGGACAGAGGTATTGCTCAGCAAAAACAATCCAGACGCTTTCTTTGACACCCGAGGCGCAAAGAAAGCTTTGCAAAGAAACGCCGTTTTCTTGGGGCGCTGCCCCAACCCCCGCAAGCCTTTGAAAAGGCTTGACCGAAACTTTCCTCGCTTGGTTTAAGCGTAGCCACACCGATAAACTTCAATTTATAAAATCGTCCGTTTTTCACGCAACAAAAGACGCGCGGAGTACGATATCCGTACGTTCCGCGCGTCTTTTTGCTGTTCAATTAGTCGGCGTATACGCTGACCTGCTTCTTATCCTTCGTCTTATGCTCGAACTTGACCTTGCCGTCAATGAGAGCGAAAAGCGTGTCGTCCTTACCGATACCAACGTTGTTACCGGGATGGATAGCCGTGCCTCTCTGTCTGACGAGAATGTTGCCTGCAAGAACTGCCTGTCCGTCTGCCTTCTTTACGCCAAGGCGCTTGGACTCACTGTCTCTGCCGTTCTTGGTAGAACCAACACCTTTTTTATGAGCAAAAAACTGTAAACTAAGCTTAAGCATGGTACTTACCTCCGTGTTTGTAATAAAATCTCGTGCCAAAAATTACTCGTACTCCTTTTCGATCACGTCGACCTCAAGGTATTTGTAATACTCCTCCACCATATCGTTGAGCTGGTAGAAGTAGGACATGAAGATGCCCGATACCGCGTATCGCTTGCGCTCATCCTCCTCAAATTCGGGAAGCGCCGCCTTCGACCGCACCGTGATCTTCGTATCGTCCTCACTGATGTCGTACTCCACGTCCGAGGCGTACGCCACCTCGACCGTGTTGATGATCAGCATGGTCATGGCCGACAGTGCCGAGCAAAGAATATCATCCCCTGCTTCGCCGTAGCCCGTGTGACCCTGCTCCTCAAAGCCGTAAAACGTGCCGTTCGACTTGTAAAAAATGATCTTCGTCATTTTTTAAAAGCGATTAGCCCTCGATCGAAACGATCTCAACCTTGGTGTAAGGCTGTCTGTGTCCGAGCTTCTTCTTTTCGTTCTTCTTGGACTTGTACTTCATTACGTAGATCTTCTTTGCCTTGCCGTTCTTAAGAACCTTTGCAGTTACCTTTGCGCCGGCAACCGTGGGAGCGCCGATCTCAAGCTTATCGCCAAGCGACAATGCCTTGACCGTATCAAAGGTAATGGTGTCACCCTCATTGACTTCCAACTTCTCAACGAAGATCTGGTCGCCCTCGATGACCTTGTACTGCTTTCCTCCCGTTTCAATCACTGCGAACATGGAAAGCACCTCTCTTTCATTTTAAGTCTCGCTAAACTTCGGGCGGCGCAGAGCGCACTTAAGGAGCCCGTTTTAAGCGGCATATCATTATATCACAAGCAATTCCGTTTGTCAAGTGTTTTTGGAAAATTTATATTTCCCCGTTTTTCCAGCAGCTTGCCCTTTTAAATTGAAGAGTTCTTAGGGAAACTTTTTGAAAAAGTTTCCCTAAGTGTTCTCCTATATTCCAAAGCATTCGCGGTTGGTGCCGTAAAAGACATCGCCGCGGCGGCTGATGAGACGGCAGAAGCTTTCAAACCGATCCCACGTGTTGTGAATATCAAATTCAAAGGAGTGTCCCCAAACGTAAAGCAGCATATCCTCCTTCGGATCACTCTCCAAAAAGGTTCTTGCCAACGGCACGAGTCCCTCCCACTCGGCGTGGCAGGTGGGGTGGAAGCGATAAAGGTCGCTCTGAAGCGCCGTACTCTGCGTGGAAACGATGGTGCGCGCGTATTTGATACCCGTATTCTCCGCAATGATCTTGGCCACGCGCTCGTTGTGGTTCGTGCCTCCACAGGGATAAGCCATACCCACCACCTCGTAGCCCACAAGCTCCGAGAGATTTTGACGGTCGCATTCAACCTGACGGATAACCTCCTCATCGGGCTGGTTAGGCAGGAAGGGATGCGTCAGCGTATGTGCCGCCACCTCATGCCCCTCGTAAATCCCGCGCACCTCCTCGGCGCGCGGCTTAACGTGCGCCACCGTCACGTCCTCGCGGATCAGCGAGCCGGGATGCCCGAAAAGCTCGGAATTGAGGTTAAACGTGCATTTGAGATCGTACTTATTTAAAATATGGATCAGTCTTTGATCCTGCGTTGCGCCGTCATCAAAGCTGAAAGTAACCGCTTTTTTCTTTCCGCCGATCATATCAAAGCGCCTCCGCATCGCAGAGCGTTGCCGCCATGACCGCCTTGATGGTATGCATACGGTTTTCAGCCTCTTGGAAGACCACCGACTGCGCGCTCTCAAAGACCTCGTCGGTCACCTCCATCGCGTCGCGGCCGAATTTTTCGCCCATTTCTCTGCCCACCTGCGTCTTCATGTCGTGATACGAGGGCAGACAGTGCATAA
This sequence comes from Eubacteriales bacterium, assembly GCA_045636005.1. Taxonomy (GTDB): domain Bacteria; phylum Bacillota; class Clostridia; order Oscillospirales; family CAG-272; genus RGIG8775. The sequence goes on from JAZTWS010000015.1 coordinate 2,502, forward strand.
AGATGGTCTCGCGCTTGCCCGTCATTTTCATGAGCTCCGCGTTGACCTGATAGGGTGCCAGATCGGCAATGCGCTCCTGCCAAACCTCCACAGGCTCACCCATGGACACCCAAACGTCGGTATAAATGACATCGGCATCCGCCACCGCCTTCGCGGCGTCGGTCTCAAAGCGAAGCGTCGCGCCCGTCTCGGCGGCGATCTTCTCGCACTCGGCCACAAGCGCCGCGTCGGGAAAATATTTCGCAGGACAGCAAGCCGTGAAATCCATGCCCATCTTGGCACATCCCACCATCAGCGAGTTGCCCATATTATAGCGCGCGTCACCCATATACACGAGCTTCACGCCCTTAAGCCGACCAAGCTTTTCGCGCACCGTCAGAAAATCGGCAAGGATCTGCGTGGGGTGGAACTCGTTGGTAAGTCCATTCCAAACGGGAACGGCAGAAAACTTCGCCAGCTCCTCCACAAGATTCTGTCCGTAACCGCGGTACTCAATGCCGTCGTACATCGAAGCAAGCACGCGCGCGGTGTCGGCAATACTTTCCTTCTTTCCGATTTGTGAGCCGTTCGAGTCGAGATATGTCACACCCATACCGAGATCGTACGCCGCCACCTCGAAGCTGCAGCGCGTACGCGTGCTGGTCTTCTCAAAGATCAGCGCAATATTCTTGCCCTCGCAAAGACGGTGCGGAATGCCCGCCTTTTTCTTGGCCTTGAGCGAAGCGGCAAGGTCAATAAGGCAACCAATCTCCTCGCTCGTAAAGTCCAAAAGCTTCAAAAAATCTTTTCCCTTAAAATTCATAACCGTATCTCCTTAAAATCAGGAATTTGCCGTAACCACGGCCAAGGATGCAGAAGCGATCATAGATTCGCCGCCGATTGCCAACCCGTATTGGTCGGAGCCGGGCGCAAAACCACCCGACGCAAGAGTATACGCTCTGCCTTGTTTGATGTCCGGTGCCGAAAAATACGCCAAGGAGTATTCACGCTTTCCCTCCAAGGAAAGAAGAAGTATCCCCTCGTTGTCCAAAAGAGCCAACGGATATCCGCTTTTCTGCTTTTCAAAACGGCAAAGCACTACGCCTTGTTTTCTACCCGGGAAGAATTCGCGCGCCACGGCACCGTTTCCGAGTGCCGCCAAAACGCCGCCCTCAATCATTGCCGCCCCGAAATCCAACGGCAAGCCCGCAGCACCCGCCACAGCAAGCACACCGCCCGACATAAGAAGCTTCCCTCGCGTGAAAACGCCGCATTCGGTCTCGGCAATATAAATATGCGCACCCGAAATGTCTACGTTTGCGCCCGAAATGCCAAGCTTGCTCGTTTCCAGAACAAGAATGCCGTCCGAAATGCCAACGGCACCTTCCGCGCAAAGACCGTTTCCAACGGCACGAATCTTAAATTTGCCGCCGTCAATGCAAAGGCTCTGCCCCGTATAAACGGCACGCCCCGAAGCGTCAATGGCAAAAACACCACCGCGTATCAGAATGTCCAACGCCGCATAAAATCCGTCCGAAAAAACGGTAACTACCTTTTCCGACGCCTCTGCCTCTACTTCCTTGGGCGCGGGCTCAAAAATCTCCCAAAAATTCGGAAGCGTTTCCTCTTCCTCCTCTTCTTGAAAGATCTCGTCGACTCGAATGCCCGCAGAGAGCTCAAACTCGCCATCCTCAACCACAAGAACCGACTCGGCGTGAATGGCATCTCCCGTAGAAGCGACCTGAAGTGAGCCGCCGCTCACGTAAATATATCCTGAATGCTGCGCATTCTCCTCGAGGTCTTCCGACGGCAAATCCTCCTCCAACACACGCCCCGCAAGAATTCCTTCCTCTTCGGCTCGAATGTTGAGGACTCCGCCACCGATTTTTACACACTCCTCACCGATAAAAGCGGCCTCCGAGCTCTGAACTTTAATATTTCCGCCCGTCACAGTAAGCGCGCCGCGCGAAAGGATTCCGTATGCGCGGTATCCAACAACCGAAAGCGAGCCCGATCCGTTGATGGCAAGGTCTGTCTGACAAAGAATAACGGCCCCTGTCTGCTTATTCAAGGCCGAAGGCTTGTACTCCAAGGAGTCCGAAAGCGCGCTTTCTCCTACAAGCGTAAGGCAGATCGAGCCAACCGAGCGGACATCCAACGCCGTTCCGCCCTTTCCCTCCAAAGAAAGCCCCGAAAGCACGAGATGCACGTCATCCTCAAGAGCCGCGTCCACCGTAAGAAGCGCACCGCGCGCGCTTCCGCTTATTATATAGATTCCCGAGGCAGAAACCGTAACGTCCTTACCGTCACTTTCGGCTCCCTTGCCGTAAACTGTACTGCCTCCGTCGGAAAACACGATACGCGTTGCCGAGCCGCCGTCGTATTCGGCACTCAACTCGCGCTCGGAATATGCAAAATCAAATTGAGAGAGATCCGGCGTTTTCACCCGGACATCGCCGCGTGTTGGCGTAATACCCTCGAAATACTTTTGATATTTCGCCGCGATCGTTTTATCCGAAAGGATGCCTAACTCAAAAATGTCGCCACAAGAGGTCAAAAGAAGCGGCACAAGCAAAAGCAAGACCAATGCTCTCCATTTTTTCACAGATCTTCTCTCCTTTCCTGTTTTTGTAAACCATAAAGCGAAGTTTATCGAGGTTGCTTCGCATCCTCGTTAACAAATCGGTTTCGACGCTAAACACGCCGCATTAGCTACGCAACCCCGATTTGCTATTGTCGAAGCGTAGCGGTGTCGACAAAGTGATAAATCAAAAGTGGAAGAAAGCTATCTCAAATTCGGCTTTAGATAAGAATTCCGGCAAACCCGAGGGTTTACCGGAATTCATAGGTGGGTTTTTTAGAATTGCTTTAGCCAATTCTTATTTTCAGTCTCGCGCCTCATGAAAGACGCGAGACTTTGTAATGGTCAGCTTAAATTAAGCAACAGTTACAACTGCAGCCCACTCGCCGTTACCACGCGTGCAGGTTACAAGGTAATCAACAGCCTCAACCTCAACAGTAAAGGTAACAACGTCACCGTCATCAAGCGTGCCGCTGGTGTTAACGTCATCATAGGTGATGCCGCTAACATACGCAGACTCAACCACACCTGCGCAGCAAGCCTTGGAGCAACCGATCGTGATCTCAGCGGTGCTGGGAACATTGGTCACACCATTGTCTGCATTCAGGATTGCAACTACCTTGATGCTATCTGCATCGTAGATGCAAGCATCCTCAACGAGAGCCTTGCAGTTCTCGCAGATGTAGGACGTGCAGCAGTCGGTTCCTGCAGGAGCCTGATGCTGGCAAACGGGTTCAGTCTCCCAAACGCTTACGATGATGGTCTTCTCAGCGATCTTCGCAAGGT
>JAZTWS010000016.1:0-2883 GCA_045636005.1 Eubacteriales bacterium
AAGCAGACCCGTCACGGTAACGCTCTCCCCGAAAAAGTGATTGATGACTTTATATACCTTCACCGTGAGCGTGGGAACGCGCTCCTCAACAAGCGCGGCAAGCGCCGCGATGCGCTCGTAGGCGGCCACACCCGTGGCAATCGAGACGGTGCGCGGCGTCCGAGGGTGGTCGGCGTCGGTGAGGAAGGAAAGCTCAACTGCGAATTCCTCCGAGAGTGCGCGAAGCATACCCACGCCATTCTCGATCTGCGCGTACTCCTCGTAATATTCGTCTTCCGGCAGGTCAAGTCCGCCCTTGACGTAAAGCTCGTCGGCGCAGAAAAAGAGCCGCGTGCCGTATTTTTTAAGACATTCTTCTCCAAATGCGTCGACCTGTGCCACAATGGCGCGGCACTCCTTTGGCGTATACGCCTCCAACGGATGAAGCCCGTCGCGGAAGCGCGTAAGCCCCGCAGGCACCACCGAAACGCTGGAAAGCGCGGGCAAATACGTGCAGAGATCGCGCATCGAGCGGTCAAGCTCCTCTCCGTCGTTTACCCCCTTGCAAAGCACGATCTGCGCGCAGATGCGAATGCCCGCATCGCGAAAACGGTCAAGATACGAAAGCACCTCGCCCGCGCGCTTGTTTTTCATCATAAACACGCGCAAAGCGGGGTTGGTGGTATGCACCGAGACGTTCACGGGCGAGATGTGCATCCGCGTGATGCGCTCCACGTCCTTGTCCGAGAGGTTGGTGAGCGTGATATAGTTGCCGTGAAGGAAGGAAAGGCGCGCGTCGTCGTCCTTGAAATAGAGCGTCTCGCGAAGCCCCTCGGGCAGCTGGTCGATAAAGCAAAAGATGCACTTGTTGCGGCAGGAGTGCTTCTTATCCATCAGCGGCGTTTCAAATCCAAGGCCAATATCGTCGTACTCGCCCTTTTTGATGCTGACCGCAAAGCGCTTGCCGTCGCGCTCGCATTCAAGCGTGATAAGCGTATCGGCCAAATAAAAGCGGTAATCGAGGACATCCTCGATCTCGCGGCCGCCGATGCTCAAAAGCAGGTCGCCCTCCGCGATCCCCGCCCGCGCTGCACGCGAGTGCGGCTCCACCGATGTGATCTTTACCATATTGCCCCCTCCTCTCCTTAAAAAATATATATTCGGTATATTATATCATATTTTTCTTTAAATTTCAACGGTCTTTCTAAATTTCGCAAATTCCTCGCCGCGATTTTTTCACAGGGCACGGCTCCCCCTTGTGCAACCTGTCCAAGCACTCCTCTTTTTTTTGTAAAAAAGAGAAAATTTGCGCAACCGCTTGACGCGCTTCGCTTAAAAATGATATAATATCTGTATATATTTTTAAGCATTGTCATGACAAACTTCAATTTGCCGAAATATTGATCGTTTTCTATGACACCGCCACATTTTCTTTTGGAAAGGAACTTTAACATGAGACAAACGAAAACCACCCGCACGTTGCTCGTTCTGCTGTTTGCTCTGCTTTTGACGGCAGGCCTTATGATAAGCGCAGCGGCAGACGATCTGGAATGGAACCTCTTGACCGACGAGGGCTATAACATCCGAAACGCACACGGCGCGTACACACTTGAGACCGAGGACGACGGAACGCCCTATATGGTCAACTCGGCCCGCTGGCACGGTGCACTCTACATTGACGATACGCAAAACATTTTGGGAAGCTACAGCACCTTCTCCTTGGAGGGCGACTTCTTCTTCGATTCCTTCCCGAGCGGAACGCGTATGGAAGCCGGCATCGAGCGCACGCCGAAGGAGTATCCTCTCTCCTTCCTTGCTTGGCTTTACAACGACATCGAGAAGCCTACCTCCACCGTTGCCTTCAACGCACTCCGCATCGACGACGAGGGCTTCCTTTACACCGCCATCGGCGCCCAATACAAAACCGACGTGCAGCTGGAAACGGGCAAGTGGTACAACATCCGTTGCGTCTTCTCGCCCCGAAATGGCGCCTGTGAGATCTTTATTGACGGCCAAAAGGCACTCGACTATAGCTTTACGCGCTTTGACGTGACCAAGCATATCTCCTATTCCGTTCGTTATCTCGACGGCTTCTATAGCTTTGGCGTCAAGATGAAGAATCTGATCGTTAAGACCGACAGTACGCAGAAGCTGACGCTTCGCCGCGAGGACGCGGCCGAATTCGTCGGTTACCAAAGCACCAAGCCCGCGGGCAACACCTTCGCGGCGCGTATTCTTCTCGGCCTTGACGGCGTAGACTACAACCGCGTAGGCTACGAGATCATCAAGCTTGCGATGGACGAGGACATGAACGTGCTCTCCGAGTCGCTTTCGGCAAACAGTAAGATCATCTATACCGCCTTAAAGGACGGCGCAGGAAACACGTACCCCGTAAAGGACACCTTCGGCTACACCTACGCGGCGGCACTCACCGTGGAGGGTCTGCCCGAGGACGAAAACTTTGAGCTTGTGGTTCGCCCCTACGTTCTCGGCATGGACGGCATCCGCCGCTACGGCGTATCGGATTCCTATCTGTACACGGGCGAAACCACCGACGAGGGCTACCCCATCCTCACCAAAAAGGTGGAGGGCGCGACGCTGATGGTTCCCGCCTCGGCCGACACCTACATCTATAACAACGACGGCACCCGTCACCAGAACTACGGCACGGCTTCTGAGCTTTTCGTGCGAAACGTGGGCGACGAAAGCGTCCCGCTCTACCGCGCGGCTTACTATAAGTTCACCTTGGACGCCGAGGCCGTAAAGGCGCTTGACTCGGCTTCCTCCGCCAAGCTCCGCGTATACATCCGCGCCACCGAGTCCAACTCCTCGCGCAAGCGCTACGACATGATCGTCAACGCAACCGACGTAAAGTGGGACGAGATGGAGCTGACCTTCAACAAC
>JAZTWS010000017.1:0-5068 GCA_045636005.1 Eubacteriales bacterium
CTCGGCGCAGATCGTCACGATCATCACGTTGGTTGCAAGATCGCAATCAAAGGAAAGCGTGTAGGATACGTCAGCCTCCAGCGTCACGCTGTTGGTTTGATAGGAAAGCACTATCTTTTCGCCCGTAAGATCGGCGCGAATGTCAAAGAGGAAGCGAAAATCTCCCGACTCGGACATCGTGCGGAAGGAGATCAAGGTATCCCGTAAGCTCCTACCCGTACTGCTACTCGGCGTACCGGTGTAGCGAAGATCCATGGAAACGCACACGCGCGAGATATCTTGCCCGTTATACGAACCGCCAAAGGCCTCGTGCTCTAAGGTATAGGAGGGCTGACCGTTGATTGTGGAAATAAGGGTCTCATCGGCAACGGAATTTCTCAAATTGACAAGTGTTTCGGCCCAATCGCTCGCCTTTTCGCCGCAAATAAGACAGGCGTCCTCCTCGGAAAAGACCCAAGTGAGATTCGAGCCGTCACCCTCACCTCCGCAGGTGCCTCTGTGAAGGTAGTCGGGATCGCCGTCAAGTGCTACAAAAGTACGGTTGTACTTTGTCGCATACGCTTCCGCCGTCGAACCGATATAGCCGTAGATCGTGGCCGTGGCGGAGATCGTGGTGGAGGAATCGTAGATTTCTACCGTCTTGGAAAGAATCGTGATCGTTTCAAGGCTTGACCAACCACTGAACGCACAATGGTCAATGCTCGTTACGCCTTCGGGAATCGTGATTGAAGTAAGGTTTGAGCAAGCCCAGAACGCATAATGGCCAATGCTCGTCACGCTTTCGGGAATCGTGATCACTTCAAGGCTCGAGCAACAAAGGAACGCTTCATCGCCAATGCTCGTTACACCTTCGGGAAGCGTGATGGTTTCAAGGCTTGAGCAATCCCGGAACGCACAATCACCAATGCGCGTCACGCTTTCGGGAATCGCGATCGTTTCAAAGCTCGAGCAACCGGCGAACGCATAAATGCCAATGCTCGTTACGCCTTCGAGGAGCGTGATCGTTTCAAGGCTCGAGCAATCCCGGAACGCCCCAAAGCCAATGCTCGTCACACCTGCCTTAACAATCAGCTTGTTAATGGCGTTACGGTAAGAATACCACGGCGCATCGTTAATGTTAAAATTCGCCATTTCGCCCTCACCGTATATGTAGAGCGTACCGTCGGCGGTGAGGCCCCACTTGACGTTGTCGCCCTGCGCGCCACAGTTTCCACTATAGAGGAAGTCGGGCATGGGCTCTTCAAGCGTTACAAAAGTACGGTTGTACTTAGCCGCATAGGCCTCGGCCGTCGAACCGGCATAGCCGTAGATCGTGGCCGTGGTGGGAATGGTATCGGCATCGTCGTAGATCTCTATCGTCTTGGAAAGAAGGGTGATCGTTTCAAGGTTTATGCAATCTATAAACGCCCACTCGCTAATGTTCGTCACACCGGCTTCCACAATGATTTTTTGGATGGAATCGCGGTACTCATTCCACGGTGCAGACGTTTTTTCCGGTGCAGGCGAGCCCGGCAAAGGTATGATCGGAAACAAGAGAAAAGTATCCATTTCGCCCTCGCCGCTTATCACAAGCTCGCCCGTGGCAGTATCGAGCGTCCAGGTGAGATTATCGCCCTCGGCTCCGAACGTGCCGCTATAAAGGAAATCGGGCATGGGCTCTTCAAGGGCTACAAAAGTACGGTTGTACTTAGCCGCATAGACTTGTGCCATCGAACCGGCATAGCCATAGATCGTGGCAGTGTCGGAGATCGTGCTGGCGTCATCGTCGATTTCTACCGTCTTGGAAAGAATCGTGATTTTTTCAAGGCTCGAGCAACCAACAAATGCATCCCAACGAATATTCTGCACACTCTCCGGAATGATAATCTCAGCAAGATTGGTACAACCGGAGAACGTTCCTATATTAATCTCTGTTATGCTATCGGGGATAGTGACCTTTGCAAGATTTAAGCAATCAGAAAACGTATGCCAACCAAAATCCGTTATACTATCCGGAATAACAATTTCGGCAAGGCTTGTACAACCGGAAAACACCTCCGAACAAAGCAACGTGACACTATCTGGAATTGTGATTTCGACAAGACTTGAACAACCTTGGAATGTATAGTCATAAAGACTTGTCACACCATCAGGAATATTGATCTCAACAAGACTTGAACAACTCTGGAAGGCCGCTTCTCCTATCTCTGTTGCGCCGGACGGGAGGACGATTTTTGCAAGACTTGAACAATTATAAAACGCCGCATAGCCAATACTTGTCACACTTTGCGGAATCGTTATTTCCTCAAGATTCGTACAATGGCAAATGGCCGCATCACCAATGTTCGTCACACCTTCCCGAATCGTAACCTTTTTAATGGAGTCTAAATAAGAATACCACGGAGAAAGTGTCTGGAAATAATCCCGCATCTCTCCCTCGCCACTTATCGTGAGCTCGCCTGTAGTGGTATCCAGCCACCATGTGAGGTTATCGCCCTGTGCACCGCAGGTGCCGCTATAGGTTGCGGCCGATGCACCGAGAAGCAGGCCTGCGGTCAGCAGGCCGACCAGAAGTAAAAATAGAAAAATTCGTTTGATTTTCATGTTTTCTTCCTATTCATTATATAAAGATTCGGCAAAGCCGTACCTCCGAGGAAGGCCGAGGCCCTCCTCGGAGTTTTTTTATTTGTAATGCTTCTCAATCCAGCGGATGAAGCGGGTAATCGTTCGGCATCAGCGTAAAGAGCAGCAGGTAGATCGCGTCGTCGCTGTTGACGCGGCCGTTGCCGTCCATGTCGCCGTCCTGATTGATGGGATAATCGGCGGGAATCAGCGTGAAGAGCAGCAGGTAGATCGCGTCGTCACTGTTCACACGTCCGTCGCCGTTCACGTCGCCGCGCAGATAGTTGCACACCGAGATCGTGCCGGGGAGCACCACGGTGTCAAGCATCTTTTCCGCGCCACCCGTCATTTCCTTCACGACCGCGTTGCAATCGATCGTATATTCGCCGCCCGCGGCGGTCTCGCGCACCTTGAAGGTGAGCGTAAGCGTTACGTCAGCAAGCGATACGTTCTCGTCAAAGGCAACCGTTCCAAGCTTTTCGGCCAAGTTAAAGTGGCAGATCTCGGCACCGTCGGCCGTCCAAACGCCCTCCAACAGCTCAAGTGCCGTTTCGTCGTAGGAAATGTCATATACAACAAGCGATTTTGCCGCAGGGAGCTCATCAAAGGTCATCTTGACCTTCACAATTCTGCCCTTATATGCGTCTCTGTCCTCGATCACAATGCGGTAAACCGTTACGTCCTCTTCCCTTTCGGCCTCGCAGACCGTACAGGTGAAGCGCTTGACGCCCGTGCCGGTCGCCGCATCGACGCTTACGAGAACGCCTTCATCCCACGCGTGGGATGCGCGGTCGGTCTTGTCGCCGCAGACGCGGCATTCGTGCCAATGCTCGGCGCCGTCGGCCGTCCATTCGGCCTTATACTCGTGCAGGATCGTGCGGGTATAGCCGCACTCGTTACAGGTCGTATCGCAGTCGTGGTCATAGCTATGTACCGTTATGTCGGTCATATCATGACAGGTCGGACACTCGTGCCAATGCGCACTTACATCCCAGCTCCACTCGGTTGCGTACGCGTGGTTGACCGTTCTCTCGTAGTTACATCCGCCGCAGGTCGCATCGCAAGCGTTGTCAAATTCGTGTGCTTCCTCGCCCACACGGCCGCCGCAGTATGTACATTCCGTCCAGTGCGTGCTTTCGTCATAATTTTCTACCCTATACGCATGCGCAATGCAAACCAAACCGCCGCGACAAACGTAGTCGGTGATCTCCTGTTCTTCGCCAACCGCATCGGCCTCCTTGATCACGGCGCGAAGCGAAACGCTTGCGTTAAGACCCAAGGGGGCGCCCTCCTTCACCTTGAAGGTGATGGTAAAGACGGTGCCGTTCACGTCAAGATTCTCGTCAAAAGCAGCCGCAGGAACGATTTCGGGGCGGCTTGCGTTCCAGTTGCTCTTCAGCACCGCCTCGTCTGCTACCTTTCCTGCCCACTTGGCCGAGATCAGCTCCAGATACTCGGTGTTGTAAACAGGCATAAGTGCCAAGGACTTGACGGGCTTCATGTTTTCAAAGCTTACCTCCAGCGTAACCGTCTGACCGGGGCAGGTCTCAACCTCCTCGATCACCACGGTGGGGGTCTGGGGCTGCGTGGGATCCGTGGGATCCGAGGGATCCTTGAGCCACGCGATCATTTCATCAAGATCGGTAAAGATGCGCGTCTTGGCGCCCGCCTGACCGATGTCGTAAAGCGAAAGCAAAAGATTGCCGTAGCGGTCTGTCAAATTAACTCCGATCGTTGCATAATTGCTATAGCACCAAATGCCATCGCTGTTCTTGCGAAGCGAGAAGGTGTTGATGCTCGGGGAATTCAGACCCGTATATTTGATGTCCTCGCCGTAGGACAGGTAAGGAACGTAGGTTGCGTAGTCAATGCCTTCACCCGTGCAGGCGATACAACGTCTCCACATGGTGCCGTCCTGCGTGAGATACACGCCGACCTTCTTGATATTGGCATCCGCGTTATAGTCCAAAAGCAAGCCGTATTCGTTAATGAAATCGGGGCCGTACGCCGAAACGATGTCGTCGATCTCGAAATACATACCGTAATTCGGATGTTCCACGTTCGGTCTTATGATATCGGAAATCGTAGCGCCGCAACGGACACAAGCGCCGTTCACGAACTGATGGCCAAGCTCGGGGATCTCGAAGAACTCCTCCGCGCCACAAACCGAGCAGGCGCGCTTTTGGGTGCCGCCCTCCTCACAGGTGGCAGGGGTGCCGCCCGCGACGTCAACCCACGCGTGTGCCGCGGGAATCACCTCGGTCTCGGAGATGCCGCAAGTGTTACAAACGCGCGTAAGGCTTCCGTCGGTCGTACAGGTGGCCTCAATCTCCACGTATTCCGACCAATCGTGTCCTGCAGGAAGCACTTCGTTATAATAGGCATCGCATTCGGTGCAGTAGTAGGTGATAAGTCCTTCGCGGGTACAGGTTCTCTCGGTCACCCCTTGACCTGCGTCCCATCTATG
>JAZTWS010000018.1:0-2188 GCA_045636005.1 Eubacteriales bacterium
TGCTGAACAATACCTCTATCCCTTGCAAGTGCAAGAGTTTCTGACGCTTTTTTCTTTGCCACTAGAGGCACAAAGAAAAAAGCTTTGCAAAAAAGAAATGCCGCAAAAGGCTTTCGCCTCTGCGGAGGCGACGAGGGCTCCCCGCCCTCGACCGCGCCAACTTTTGAAAAAGTTGGAACAAAACTTTCCTCGCGGGTCTCTGCGCAACACACCGACAAATCAAAATTTGAAGAAGGGGGAAACTTAAAAAGTTTCCCCCTTCCGATTTTTATTTTGCAAGCTCTCGCATAAACGCCTCTTTGTTTTCCTTGGCCGTGGTAGTTGGGCGGCCGAGGTCATCGCGCGCGCCGATGGAGGCCGTCACCTCCAGGAAAACAAGCGTTTCTGCGGCTTTGGCCGCCGCAAGTGCCTCCGAGAGTTCGTCCTCGTTCGCAGCGCGAAGCACCGTGGGATAGCCGCACGCGCGCGCCACACCCGAAAGGTCGATCCTGCTTGCCACCGTGGGCATACCGCCCACTGTTTCGTGCGCGCCGTTGTTCACGACGATATGCACCACGTTCTTCGGCTTCTCGACACCCATGACCGCCATGGCTCCCATGTGCATAAGACACGCGCCGTCGCCGTCGAGGATCCACACGCGCCGATCGGTCTTCTGCTTGGCAATGCCAAGCGCGATCGACGAGGCGTGTCCCATTGAGCCCACCGTCAAGAAGTCCTTGCCGTGTCCCTCGCCGCGCGCCTCGCGCACCTCGAAAAGCTCACGCGAGGTCTTGCCCGTGGTCGAAACGATCACGCCCTCCTCCGCGGCCTCGGCCACGCGGCGCACGATCTCCTCGCGCAGCATCGTATTCTCGTTTTCATATTTTACCTTGCCATCAAATGCGAGCGCACCCTTCCGCACGACGAGCGCCGCCTGCTTGCCCGCGGCAAAAAGCGGCTCCCATTCGTCAAGCTTTTTTAGGAGCTCGGCCTCGTCCGTCTCCTTGTCAATGACGAAATACGCCACGTCCATATCCTCAAGCAGCTTTAAGGTAACCTCTCCCTGATAGATATGCTGTGGCTCGTCGTGTACGCCCGGCTCGCCGCGCCAGCCGATCACGAAAAGGCAAGGAATGCCGTACACCTTGTCGTTCATCAGCGACAGAAGCGGATTTACGACGTTGCCCTCTCCACTGTTCTGCATATAGACCACCGGCGTTTTGCCCGTTGCCAAATGGTAACCCGCGGCAAGTCCCACGGCGTTGCCCTCGTTGGCGGCAATGAGATGATGCTCCCCCACGCCGTAGGTTGCCATCAAATAGTTACAGAGCGGCTTCAGTTGACTGTCGGGGACGCCGACGAAAAAGTCAAACCGCTTCAAAAAATCAAGCTTCATACGTTTTCATAGCTCCTGTCTATTGCTTTCAGCTCGTCCACCGTGTCGATCTCCACGATGGAGGTCGACTCGACGGGGTGTACCGTCATGGCGATCTTGTCCAAATTTTCGTCCACGATCTCATCCCAATATTTCTGCTCGTAGCCCTCACCGCGATAGGCCGCAAGCACCGCGTCGCGCACAGTCTTCGCGTCGGCCGCCGTAAGATAGCAAATGCCGCACATATTGTACCGATCGGTGCCGCCCTTGCCCACGCGCGTAATCCTGCCCGTATCGTCCACGTCAAAAAGCCAATCCTCCGAGCGCCCCGCCACGAATTTGCCAAAATAGCAGGAGCCCGAAAGGGCGGCGTCGAAGATTGACGGATCGGAAACGCACAGATCGGCCTCGCACACGAAGCAGTTGCTCTCGCCCATCACGTCGCGCGCGGCGTAGATCGAGGAAATGTTGTTCTTCACCGTATACTCACGGTTTTCGAGGAGCGTTACGTTCGAATATTTCTCGGTCAGATAGGAAAACTGCTCCCCAAGATACCCCACCGTAATATAAATACGCCCAACACCGCGGCGAAGAAGCCCCTCTATGACCGTCTCGATCATGGGCTTGCCGTGTACCGCCACCAAAGGCTTGGGCGTGTGCAGCGTCACGGGGCGCATCCGCTCCCCCTTCCCTGCCGCTATCAATATCGCAATTTCGTTTCTCATATACCCTCTTTTTCAAATTTTGATTTATCGGTGTGTTGCGCAGAGACGCGTGAGAAAAGTTTTGATCCAACTTTTTCAAAAGTTGGCGCGGTCGAGGGCGCGGAGCCCT
>JAZTWS010000019.1:0-4577 GCA_045636005.1 Eubacteriales bacterium
AAAATGATAGCTCTCAAAGTCCATCGCGCACATCAGATAACGGTCGCGAAGATTCATACTGCCTGCAAAGCTCTTGGAAGAGTGCCAAGCAAAGCGCCCCGTGATATGACGGATCGCCCTCTCTCGACGGTCCTCGGTCGTGCCGGGGAGATGATACGCGATCTCGCGGTTTTTGTAAATAAAGTTGACACCGTCATATTGGTGGCGGTCGTAATCGGTATACAGATACACCGCGCCGTCGCCCATATGCCAGCCCGTCATGTTCTGCTCGTTGATGCACTCATAGGCCGCCTCGCGCTTCGAGGAATAGGAGAACGCCGCCGCGCAGTCGTTTCGGTGCCACGCCGCGCGGTCCCCCGTAAACCAAGCGTGCGCGTATTCGTAGTTTGCCTTGGCGGGCGAGACAGGCTCGGCAAGGATCTTGTCAAGCTCCGCACAGTTGCAGATAAAGCCGCGGTCCTTCATATGCGCCACCATTTCGGGCTTGTCGGCGTGGCGGCGGATCATATCGCGGATATAATTATCCTCGTCTTCACCGAAAAGGCCGATCATCAGCATCATGCGCACGAGGATCCACGCGCCCATATACATTTCCGAGGTCGACACAAAGCGACCGTTGAGCGCCAGCATCGCCTGCCCCTTATACATCGCGGGCTCGTACATATATTTGACGTTGTTGAACCAGCCGTAAAATTTCGGGTTCAGGAAAGCAAGTCCCGTGCCCGAAAGCGCGGCGTTGACACGCATCATTCGGTCGAGATTGTGCGCACCGTAGCAAATATTATACGGGAAGCCGTGCCACCAATGCGTATAGTCCACACGCGGTCCGTCGCCCTTTTCGGTAAGCCCGAGGTACATATCGTAGTCGGCATAGACCGCGTACATTCTCTCGGGATCCTCGATCGTCAGCGCCACCTTGGCGTAAATGGCCGTACGCCCCTGCACCGTGGAGCGATCCTCGCCGTTCAGCATAAAGGTGGAAAGCCACTCCCACGTCTTGAAAATTTTCCGTTTATCCTCCAGCGTAAAGGCTACGCGGTCAAGGTCGGGATCTTCCATAATAAAGAGCACGTCGGTGAGGTTTTCGGCAAATGCCGTAAACCAGTGATACCAGTTAAAGAGCTTGGCCGAGCGCCAGCCCGTGCCCGCCACGATATCCTCGCCGTACATATGGTAATACAGCCACCACACCGCATCCACGATGTCGCGGTAAAGCTCCTCGTTGTGGTAGTATTCGCTACCAAACGTACCCCATCCTTTAGCCAGGTCGGCAACTGCCAAAGATTGATGCATCAGATCCGCCGACTCGGCAGGCGCACTGTCACCCCAAAGGATCACGCGGTCCTCGCCGCGGTTGAGCGTTTCCCACTTTTCACGGCAACGCTTGCTGACGTCATTTATTTTTTGAGCAATGGCAGGAACCGACATATCGTTGAGCGCAGGTGTTCCCACCAAAAAGCGCCGCCAATTGAGGCGTGCCGCGCGCCAATCCTCACTTATGCACCTTGTCGGATCATACAGACCGCACACAAGGTAGGCGCCTGCATTGGCAAGCTTCCCGTCCCCGTCAAGCGCCCGGATCTGCTCGGCGTTACCAACAACGGTCAAGCGGTTTTCATAATAGCTCCCCACCTCATAGCCAAAAAGACGTGCCGTCTCCACCAGCGGAAGATACAGCTTCCCTTCCTTGCAGATCGGGGCAAGCGTCAGCGTGTGAGCCGTCCCATTGAGGTTCGCTTCACATCTTCCCGACTCCATCTCAAGCGTCTTTTCGTTGACACGGAGCGTTCCCCTTTGTCCGTCACCCGCAAATTTGCCGCCGAGGAAGCGCGTGAAAAAGAGGGTGGGAACCAGCGACTCGCCGCCGATCCCGACGGTCTTTATCGCGCTGTCCTTATCGTCATAAGGCGTGATCTTGCCGCCGGCACAAACGTTTCCCGAATACAGAAAGACCGCCGTCATTCCCTCCTCGGAAAGCGCCAAAAACGCCTCAGCGGCACTCTTATCATAAGGGCAGTAGTCCTTTTCCGATCGAATCATAACCTTTTCTCTCCTTTTTATGCCATAGTTTCCAGCATTTTTTCGGTAACCTCGTACTTACACGGCTTGCCGCTAACGTAGCTTTCGCATTCCCTTGCCATATATTCCGCCATACGAACGACCTCGCCGCCAAGACTTCCCGCGATATGAGGTGTCATAAAGCAGTTCGCAAGCGTGTAGAAGGGGTGACTCGGATCACATGGCTCGGGCTCGGTCACGTCAAGCACCGCCGTAAGGTCGGAGCGCTCGGTGAGCGCCTTCACAAGACCGTCCTCCACGACCTGCGCGCCCCGCCCCGTATTGATAAAGGTCGCGAGCCTCGGCATCGAGGCAAAGTGCTCATATTTCAAAATCCCCTTTGTCGCCTCGTTATTGGCAAGATGGTTGGATACCGTGCGACACTCGGCAAACAGTGTTTCAAGCGAAACGGGCGTTACGCCAAGCGCCTCTGCCTTTTCCTTTGACAAGAACGGGTCAAAGACCAAAACCTCAAGCCGATACGCCTTCAGCATCTCCGCCACAAGCGAGCCGATCATACCGCAACCGATAAGGCCCACCTTTTCTTTATAGTTGCCGATGCAAGCCGCCTTGAGCGCCTGCGCCTCCTCCAAACGCTTCTCAGCCAAAAGCCTTGTTTGTGCGTAAAAGCTCTTGCCTGCAAGAACGATCTGCGCCACGGCGTATTCAGCCACGGGCACAGCGTTGGCCGCCCACGCCGAAAAGACCTTAACTCCGCAATTTAAGAAGGGGCGTGCAAAGGCCTGCACCGTTCCCGCAGCGTAAAAGACACATTTCAAACTCGGCAGACAGGTCTTGATCTGCTCCTCGGTAAGCACGGGCATCCCCCAGGTGGAGAAGAGGATCTCAACCTCTGCAAACCGCTCGGGATCACTCAGAAGATTGGCTTTTTTATATACGTTCTCGTCAAGCGCTGTCACCTCTCGAAGCATTTGTACGATGCTCTCATCGTACACGCGGCGGCAGGTTTTTGTGTTTTCATTTAAAAAGATCGCTTTCATATTTTGATAATCCTCCTCAAAGCCTCAGCCTCGGCCGAAAGTGTAGAAATCAAGCCGTCGGGCATAAACTCAAGCAAAAGCGTGCGAGGCCCGGCGAATTTATGAAGATACCCTTGCCATTCCTCAATTCCCTCGTTAAGCGAGAATTTTTGCTCGCCCTTCCACTGAAACACATGGATATGGTGAGTAAAAGGCGCGATCGCCTCGGCGTAGACAAGATTTTCTTGCACACTCTGCCACTGAAACGGTTGCCAATACATACGGAAATGCTCGGAATTTACCTCCTTCATCAGAAGAAGTGCGTCGTCAAGATGCTCGGTAAAGGACTTTCTGTGGCACTCCATGCAAAGAATAACGTCCTCCTCCTCGGCCATGCTCGCCGCCAAGCGACACTCGGCCAAAAAGTCCTCTCGCTCTTCCTTTGTCATCTCGACACCGCTTTTTTTACCGCACCAAAGACGAAGAATATTCGTACCAAGCGTTTTGGCGGCGGCAATGTAGTCCCTCAGCTCCTGGACGGGCGTCTCTCCGATATAGAAATACGTACCGTAAGACGAGCATTCGATGCCAAATTCCTTTTGAAGTGCGACAAGCTCCCAAAGGCGCTCCTTGTTTGCATACGGCGCGTGTACGTCGCTCCCCCATTCAATGTGCGTAAGATCGGCTTCCTTCATGGCTTTCAAAATTTCGCGTGGCGAATTCTTTCGGAAGGAGACCGAAACCAAGCCCAAGCTGTATTTATCTTCTCTCATCTTCAAGCTCCTTCTTTTTTCTTGCCAAGAGCGTCTCGAACCAAAGCTCGGGCTCGGGCATTTGGGAGATCGGCTGGGGTGCGGATACCTTCCCTCTCGTAACCGTTCTCGTCTCTCTCGGCTTTTGTGTTTCCTTGGCAGGCAGGCGATCAACAAACGCCGAGCCGTGCGTGCCGATCTCGACCGCTGAGCAAAGCATAGCCGAAAGCACGGCGCGCTGGGTCAGAATCATATCGTAAAGCCCGAATGCCTCTGCCGTTTCTTCGGGCGAACCGATTTTGACGATCTCGAAGAATTCGCGAGATAACGTATCCACCTTTTCAAACAAGGCTTTCATGCCGCTTGTGCTTCTGTCAAAGTCGGCCGCGCGGCTCATCTCGCGCTGAAGCTCGTCTCGTATTTCGGCTATATTACTCTCCCCTCTGCGTATTGTGGGAATCGTATAACTCGGCACAGAAAATTCCGTGCTCTGTTTTCTTGCAATATGCTCCGCGGCTCGTAAGCTTCCCACCTGCGTGGAGTTGAGCGCGCTTCCGCCCGGGCGGTACACGCCGAAGGTACCCGCCGCCTCGCCTGCCGCGTACAGTCCCTCGACCTCGGTCTGCCAATTCCCGTCCACCGTCACACCGCCGTTGCAGTGCTGGGCGCATACGGCAATTTCCAAAAGCTCGGTATATAAGTCGATACCGTGGTCGGCATAAAGCTCGATCGCGCCAAGATTCATCTTGGCAAGACGCTCGATGGGCGTTCCGAAAAGCGCGCCCGA
>JAZTWS010000020.1:0-4279 GCA_045636005.1 Eubacteriales bacterium
TGCGACCGCATCCTCGTTATGTCCGGCGGACGCCTCGCGGGCGAGGTGGACGCCGCCACCGCGACCCAAGAAGAGATCCTCACCCTCGCCGCAAAGTTTGTGTGAAAATATGTGTAGGGAACTTTTTGAAAAAAGTTCCCTACCACCCTCAAAAACTTTTCTGAAAATTTTTACTAAAAAGTCTGCAAAAGCAATATTGTAAGAGTTTTCCGAGTCATTTTGGTTCTTCGCACCTTGTGCGAAGAACATTTACGCCGCGAGCCACGCGGCAGACAAAGAAAGCTGGCTTTCTTTTCTGCGCGTGTGCTGTACGCGTCTCAAAATGACGTAAAGTTTGTGCAAACCCATGCGAGAAAAGTTTTCGTCCACCTTTTTCAAAAGGTGGCGGGGTGTGGGGCAGAGCCCCTCGTCGTTCCCCCTACAAACTTCAATTTACCAAAAATCCCTCCCGCGTTGCGCGAGGGATTTCGTTATATTCGGAATTATTCCTTTGCTTCGGTGTCTTCCTTGGTTTCGTCGCCCTTCTCCTCGGACTCCTCGTCCTTTTCCTCGGGCTCGACCATATCCACGACCTCACCGTCCACTCTGACATGAACCGTGACCTCGATCTCGACAACACGCTTCGCGTCGGTCTTGGTGACCACAACCTCTACGTTGTCGTAAATGAAGTTGTCACCCTCCTCGGGAATCTTGTCCAGCTCCTTCATGACCCAACCGCCAAGCGAGGATTCGTCGCTCTCCAAACGAATGTCAAATTCCTCAAAGACCTTATCCAGCGAAGCGGTATAAAGAACGCGATACTTGTTTTCCTCAAGCTCCACGATCTCCTCAACCACCTCGTCGTGCTCATCCCAGATGTCTCCGACAAGCTCCTCGATGATATCCTCCATCGTGACGATACCCAAGGTTCCGCCATAGTCGTCGGCAATCACGGCAATGTGTGTCTTTTCCTTCTGAAGCAACTTCAAAAGGTCGCTGATCTTGATGGATTTATGTACCGAAACGACAGGCTTTATCATGCTCGAAAGCGTAGCCTTACCGGTTTTCACTTTGTTGTAAAAATCCTTGTGGTGAATAACACCGATGATGTTGTCGATGGTATCCTTGTAAACGGGAAGACGCGAAAAACCGGTGTCGCTAAACAAGTCCCCGATTGCGTCCTCATCCGTCTCGTCCGAAACGGCCGAAATGTCCACGCGGTGCGTAAGGATCTCTTGCGCCTCACGGTCGTTAAACTCTACGGCACTGCGTATAAGCTCACTCTCTTGTTCACCGATCGAACCCTCAAGCTCGGCCTCCTCCACGAAGGTGATGATCTCATCCTCGGTGATCTGCGCCGCATCCTCGCCCTCCTTTTTCTTGAAGCAAAGCGAGATCAGCTTGCGAATACCAAGCAATACCGTCGCAGGTAACCAAAGAATCACCTTGAACAGCTTCATCAGCGGAAGGACTGCCATCGCAAATTTTTCGGGGTTTTCCTTCGCCAAGCTCTTGGGAACGCACTCGCCGAAAATCAGAACCGCCACCGTCATCACAACGGTCGCCACCGTAGTTCCCTTGGTATTGTCCTTCAAAAGCCCGATAAACAATACCGTTGCCACCGACGAGGACAGAATGTTTACGACGTTGTTGCCCACAAGGACCGTATACAACACACGGTCAAAGGACTCCGCCATCTTCAGCGTCGCCGCGGCCTTTTTGTCTCCATTTTCGGCGGCGTTTTTCATACGGATGCGATTGAGAGAAGAAAAAGCCATCTCGGTCGCCGAGAAAAACGCGCTGAAAAGCATTAAGCATACAATTAAAACAATTTGTGTTCTCGGCTCACCCATGATACGTCACCTCGCAAGCCGAATTTTTGGTTTGATTGCGTTGTATAAAACAACAACAACTACCGTCTGTGTCCAAAATAAGATCCTCCTGTGAAAAATATATTCATTTCATTATAGTATACTTTTCCCCCCTTGTCAAGAGGATTTCCCGATTTTCCCACAAGGCCGCACGTTTTCCCTTGACAAAAGAAGAAATAAGTGCTAAAATATCCGTGATTTTATGTATATGTAGATTTTATGTAAAGGAAAAAAACCATGAAATTCATTCTCGCATCCAAATCTCCGAGACGCAAGGAGATTTTAGAAAATATCGGTCTCACTTTCGACATCGTAACAGCCAACGCCGACGAGACCTGCGCCGCCACCGACCCCTGCGAATACGTAAAGGAGCTGGCGTTTCGCAAGGGCGAGGCCACGCTTGCGCTTCTCAAAGAAAGCGGCAAGCTGACCGACGATACCCTCATCATCGCCGCCGACACCGTGGTGGCGACCGAGGACGAGATCCTCGGAAAGCCAAAGGACGCGGCCGACGCGGCAAGAATGCTCCGCGCCTTTTCGGGTAAAGCGCATCGCGTCATCAGCGGCGTAGCACTTCTCACCGCAAGCAAGGCGGTTGCCACCGCCGAGGTCACGCGCGTGATCTTCGACGAGGTGCCCGCGTGCGAGATCGCACAGTATATCGCCACCGACGAGCCTTACGACAAGGCAGGTGCCTATGCCATCCAAGGCTTTGCATCGCTTTGGATCCGCGGGATCGAGGGCGACTATTTCAACGTCGTCGGCTTCCCCGTCAAGTGCTTTTCCGATCTGCTCACCAAAGAATTTCATCTATCTCTCGCCAATCTTATCAAGGAAAAATAACCCATGAAGCTCACTCACCGTTCTACCATTTTTGCCGGATTTATCGGCTACGTGACGCAATCGATCACGCTGAACTTCTCCTCACTTCTGTACGTCACCTTTGGCAGACAGTACGGACTTTCCTACTCGGAGATCAGCTCGCTGATCGTCATCTGCTTTTTAGCGCAGCTTCTGACCGATACGGTCGCAACAAAATTTCCAAGCTTTTTCAAGCCTCGCCCCACCGTCATTTTGGCACAGCTCGTGGCGGCACTCGGCGTAGCGGGCTTCGGCTTTTTGCCAAGAATTCTGCCCCCCTACCCCGCGCTTACCGTTGCGGTCATCCTCAGCGGCTTTGGAAGCGGACTCGTCGAGGTCATGGTCTCACCCGTCGTGGAGGCCTGCCCCACCAAGCGCAAATCGGCCATCATGTGCCTGCTCCACTCCTTTTATTGCTGGGGACACGTCCTTGTCGTGCTTCTCTCCATGCTCTATTTCACGCTCTTTGGCGTGGAAAAGTGGGAATATCTTGCATATTTTTGGGCGCTCATACCGCTCTTTGACATGATCCTCTTTTGCTTCGTTCCCCTCTTTGAGACCGAAAGCGAGGAATCCAAAAAAGAGCCGCACGCCTTTATGAAAAACAAGACCTTTTGGCTCATCTTCCTCGTTATGCTCGGCGGCGGTGCCTCCGAGCTTGCCATGAGTCAATGGGCGTCTGCCTTTGCCGAAACGGGACTTGGGGTTTCCAAAACCTTGGGTGACCTTCTCGGCCCTTGCCTTTTCGCGATCTTTATGGGCGGAGCGCGTCTCGTTTACGCCAAAATGAGCCATCGCATTTCGCTGAATCGCTTTATGACCGCGTCCTGCATCCTTTGCGTTTTTGCCTACGCCCTCGCCGCCTTGGCGCCCTCCCCCGCACTTGCCTTCGTGGGTTGCGCGCTCTGCGGCCTTTCGGTCGGCATCATGTGGCCGGGAAGCTTAAGCTACGCCAAGGAGCTCATCCCCATGGGTGGCGTTTCCATGTTCGCGCTCTTGGCTCTTGGCGGCGACATCGGTTGCCTCTTGGGTCCCCCAACGGTCGGCATCATCGCCGAGGCCTTTGGCAATAACCTTCGCATCTCCTTCCTTTTCTCTATGCTCTTCCCCGCCATCATGCTTTTGGCCCTCTTTCGCCTTAAGCGGCAAAATGCAAAAAATAAAAACCAATAAATTGAAGTTTATCGGGGAGAACGCCAAGGGAACTTTTTGAAAAAAGTTCCCTTGGAACCCTCAAAAACTTTTCTAAAAAATTTTACGAAAAAGTCTGTAAAAGCAATATTGTAAGAGTTTTCCAAGTCATTTTGGTTCTTCGCACCTTGTGCGAAGAACATTTATGCCGCGAGCCACGCGGCAGACAAAGAGGGCTCGCTCTCTTTTCTGCGCGTGTGCTGTACGCGGCTCAAAATGACGTAAAGTTTGTGCCAACCCATGCAAGAAAAGTTTTGATCAAACTGTAACAAATTGGGGTTTGCGAAGCAAATGCGGCACGTTTAGTGACGCAACCAATTTGTTAACCGAGGTCGCGAAGCGAACTCGTAAAAGCATTGTGGGGTGTGGGGCAACGC
>JAZTWS010000021.1:0-3339 GCA_045636005.1 Eubacteriales bacterium
AAGCGGTCTTAGGAAGACAAGCTTGTCATACAACTCCTTGGCTCACAGAACGACATGGCTACGATCCGACTTGCTTCGACATGGTGCTCAACGGCACCGAGCTTCTTTCCGGCTCTATCCGCATCACCGATTGGCAGCTTCAGGAGAAGATGTTCGGCGTTTTGGGACTTGAAAAAGAGGAGATCGACCGCAAGTTCGGCTTCCTTGTGGAAGCTTACAAGTACGGCGCAGCGCCTCACGGCGGATCGGGTATGGGACTTGACCGTCTCGTCATGACCATGCTCGCGGCGGACAGCCTGCGCGATGTCATCGCCTTCCCGAAGGTGCAGAACGCTTCGGAGCTGATGAGCCAGTGCCCCGCACCCGCCGACGAAAAGGCGCTCGGCGAGCTTGGCATTGCCGTGGTGGAAGAATAAAAATAGACGTAAAAGCGAAAAAAGAGAACAAAAAATCGCAACCTTTTTGCAAACAAACCGCCGCACCTAAACGGAAGAGGTGCGGCGGTGCTTTTATTTCGAAAAAAAGTCGGACACATCACTTGGGATCTCTCCAAAATGATGTGTCCGACTTTTTGTGAAATGATGCGTGGAAGCCGCGAAGAACGGTCAACTCTTGGTCTTTTCTTCCAACATCTGATCGATGATTGCCGCGCAATCCATAACGTGCGATTGAATGTGCATACTGGCGGCATCGCGGTCGGCAATGTGGCTGTAATCTTGGGTTTCAAAGGGCGTACCGATATATATGAGGCTTTTTTTGAAAAGGGACAGTTGGGGATAAATGTACAGCGGCAGTATGACGGCTTGCGTTTTTCTTGCCAAAAACACATAGGATGCCTTAAAGTCCAAAAAGCCGTACCTCCTATGATTTACAAAGCCTTCGGGAAAGATGCAAATAATACCGTCGTCGTTCAAAATGTGGATGCACTTTCTAAAAAACGCCACGTTTGCCGTGGTGCTTTCAATATACAGGCAATCAAACAGCCATGTTATAAATCGGCTCCACAGTTTTTTCTTTGTTTCGGCGATGGTGACGAAATGAATTTTTTTGTTGCGTCCGTACATCCAATAAATAAAAAAGGCATCAAAATTTGAATAGTGATTGGATATGATGATCGTGCGTCCTTGTACCGTGTAGTCAATGTTGCCGTGTTTTTTGTATAGAAAAAACGGCCAAAGCAGCAACAAAACCAAAGATACCAGCGCGAGTCGAAAGAACTTTTTCATGTTTTCTCCAACTGAAAATACCGCAACGCATGGTGCGTTGCAGTATTTTCAATAACAATTACTCTCTTACCAACGTGAAGTTGATGATGGAATCCACTTCGGTGCTCAAGCCAAAGCATTTTTTGATGGGCCAAGCGTACTCGCTCTGAGAAACGACCGTCCAGCCTTCGGCTGCAAGAGCGTTCAGCTTCTTCTCGGCCTCCTTGGGACGGCACTGCAAAACGGTGTACTTCATAATAATATCCTCCGCGTTCTTTTTTTGACGATTTTTGTCGTCTGACTCATTATAACACTATAAGACTAATTTGTCAACTCTATACCTATAATTTTTTGCGTGGTTTTGTGATAAACTATTCTTATAAGACTAACGAGGGGGCGGGGGTATGAATATTGGAAAAAGGCTTATAGTGTTGAGAGAAACGTGCGGCCTTACACAAAACGGGTTGGCCGAAAGGGCAGGCGTGTCGCAAACGCACCTGCGGCGCGTTGAGCTGGGACAAGCGGATATTACCGTTGGTCATCTTCAGCTTTTGTGCGACGCTATGAGCATTTCCCTCAAAGAGTTTTTTGAAGATGCGTCGGAATTGGACGAGACGGCGGCCGTTCTTTCCAAGCTTTCTCCAAAGCAAAAAACACTCTTGCTTACCTTTCTTGAAAGCCTGTAAAATAAAGCGTTTTGCGATGTTTATATTACAACAAACGGACACATCATTTTGGAGAAATCCACCATGATGTGTCCGATTTGTTTTTGATTAAAAGAGGTTTGGAAGCCAAAAAGAACTTGCCAAAGCCCTTATTTTACTTACGCCTTGAATGCTTGCGGGGCGGCAGATGCAAGAGGGCTCGCGGCGCGAGGTCTTTCCGAGCAAGGAAAGCATGGAGGGGCATTTGATCACGTCGATCAAGACCTTTGTCGAGGAGAATTGGGAATCCGAGTTTCGCTTGGTCGATATTTGCAAGTCCCTCGGCTATAGCAAAAGCTATCTTTGTAAGCTTTTTCGGGAGCAAACGGGCGAGACCATTGCCGAATACGCGATGCGCGTGAAGATCGGACACGCCAAGCGGCTTATTCGAGAGGGACAACTCAACTTTTCGCAGATCTCGGACACCCTTGCCTTCGATACGCCGCAGTATTTTTCCCGCGTCTTTAAGCGCGTCACCCAAATGACACCTACGGAATTTAAAGAAACGCTGGAGCGGGAGGGGTAAAACGCCGAGAAGAATGGGCCTGCCACTTGGATAAAAAACGACAAGTTTCTGTCGAAACTTGTCGTTTTTTTGGCCTGCCCGAGCGGATTCGAACCGCTGGCCTTCAGAGTCGGAGTCTGACGCGCTATCCAGCTGTGCCACGGGCAGAAATATAAGGTCGCCTTATATTTTATCACATTTTTGCCCGAAAGTAAAGCGTATTTTGCGATTTTTTTGAGGAAAAGAATTTTTGAAAAAGGAAAAGCGGCCTTTATTCCCACGTCAACGTAAAATCAGCGACAAGACCGTCAAAGCTGCCGCTCACGCGGCAGGGATCCCCTGCCCCATCCACGTACACGCGCCGACTGCCGTGTGCGTTCGCACCGTCCACAAAGCACGCCCCGCCCTTCCCTTCGGTGCCGCTTCCCGTGACCTCGTATGCGTCGCAAAGCAGCCGCGCGGGCAGAAATAGCCCGCCAAGCGAGGCGGCGGGAAGCTCCAACGCCCCAAGCGTCAGCCTTTCCCCGTCCGCCAAGGCAATCACCCCCACAAGCACCTCGGGCGCGGCGTAGACCACCCGCCCGTCCGCGTAGACCGTGGCCGCAAAGCTCTTTCCTTCGATCTCACCGCGGACTTGACAGACAAAATCACTCTCAAGTCGGGGCAAAAACGTCGGCTTCTTGGCGCAGGAAAAAAGCAAAAACACAAGCCAAAAAACACAAAGCAAAAAACAAAATTTTCGATACATTTCGTTCTCCTCGGTTGCAAAAGAATGGGAATTGTGATATAATGAAAAAAGAGTTCAAATTTTGATTTGTCGGTGTGTTGCGCAGAGACCCGCGAGGAAAGTTTTGATCCAACTTTTTCAAAAGTTGGCGCGGTCGAGGGCGCGGAGCCCTCGTCGCTCACCGCAGTGAGCGAAAGC
>JAZTWS010000022.1:0-5915 GCA_045636005.1 Eubacteriales bacterium
AGCCTTCCCCTTTGGGGAAGGGGGACCGCGTTTAGCGGTGGATGAGGTTTGGGAACATTATTTTTTGAAAGAGCAAACAGTTCGATAAATCAAAATTTGAAATAAAAGTTTACATATTTAAGGTGGGGAGTTGTCCCCACCTTATTTTAACCGCCGAGGTATGCCTTTTGGATCTCCTCGCTCTCCATGAGCTCGGCTCCCGTTCCGGAAAGGACGATGCGTCCGTTCTCCAGCACGTACGCGCGGTCGGAGATCGCAAGCGACTTGCTTGCGTTCTGTTCGACGAGAAGCACCGTGGTTCCCTTCTTGTGAATTTCCTTGATCATGTCAAAAACAAAGTCCACGAGAAGCGGCGAGAGGCCCATCGAGGGCTCGTCGAGCATCAAAAGCTTGGGGTGGCTCATCAGCGCCCGTCCCATTGCCAGCATTTGCTGCTCACCGCCCGAAAGCGTACCCGCAATCTGATTTTTTCTTTCACCAAGTCGGGGGAAAAGACCGTAGACCTCCTCGATATCCTCCTTGATCTTGGCGGTATCCTTTTCGATATACGCACCCATCAAGAGATTTTCGTATACCGTAAGCTCGCCGAAAATGCGTCTTCCCTCGGGCACCTGCGTCATACCGAGACGCACGATCTTGTGAGCGGGGAGCTTCGAGATCTCCTCGCCGCAATAACGGACGCTTCCCGTCTTGGACGAGATCAGTCCCACGATGCTCTGCATCGTAGTGGTCTTGCCCGCGCCGTTGGCACCGATGAGCGTAACGATCTCACCCTCATTCACCTCGAAGCTGATGCCCTTGAGGGCGCGGATCACGCCGTAATAGACCGAAAGGTCGTTTACTTCAAGCATTGCCATGCCTTACCCTCACTTTCCGATATACGCCTCCACGACCGCAGGGTCGCGCAGCGCATCTGCCGTTTTTCCCTGACAAAGCACCGTACCGAAGTTCAGCACCGTTACCTCGTCACAAAGCTCGGACACGAATTTCAAGTCGTGCTCGATCAGAAGAATGGTCATGTTAAATTTATCGCGAATGAAGCGAATGGTTTCCACAAGCTCCTCGGTCTCGTTGGGATTCATGCCCGCCGCGGGCTCGTCGAGAAGCAAAAGCTTCGGGTTGGTCGCCAGCGCACGCGCGATCTCCAGCTTTCTCTGCTTACCGTAGGGCAGATTGCACGCGAGGTTGTTGCGCTCCTCAAGCAGTCCAAAGATCTCAAGAAGCTCCTTGGCCTTTTGGCGCATCTCTCTTTCCACGCGGAAGTGGCGCGGCAGACGGAGCACGCTCTCGAGGATCGAGCAACGGTATTCGGGCAGGTTGTGAAGGCCGACCATAACGTTACGAATAACCGTCATGTTATTGAAAAGACGGATATTCTGGAAGGTACGGGCGATGCCCTTGTGGTTGATGGCCTCCTGATGCTTGCCCTTCAGCGACTCGCCGCAAAGCTTGAAGTCGCCCTCGGTGGGAAGATACACACCCGTGATCAGATTGAAAAAGGTGGTTTTGCCCGCACCGTTGGGGCCGATAAGGCCGTAAAGCTGATTTTGCTTGATCTTGATGTTGACGTTCTGCACCGCCTTCAGACCGCCAAAGGATATGCCGAGATTTTCGGTTTCAAGTACGTATTCGGACATCACTTATCCTCCTTTGGCTTGACGGGCGCATACTCGTCCTCGACCTTGAGGTCGACCGACAAAAGTTCGTCCATTTTGATCTTCGTGGGAATGCGATCCCAGTTGGCCGCGTCGTCCTTGACCTTCGCGGGATCGTGCTTTGTGATGCGCTCAATAAACCGACGCAGATTGTACTTCTCGCGGAAGCTCTTAAGCGCGGGGGCGTTGTTGTAGATAACCAGAAGGATCAAAATAAGTGCGTAAAGAAGATCCTTCAGCACCGCAAGGTCGCCCGTAAGCACCACGCGGAGCTTTTCGTTGAGGAAGGTGATAAGCGCCGCCGAAATGAGCGAGCCGCTGATGTTACCCATACCACCCAGCACCACCATAACGAGAATCTCGATCGAATAGTTATAGCCGAACTTCGCCGCCTGCACAGTGGAGTTGGTATAGCTGAACATAACGCCTGCCACGCCTGCAAAAAAGGCCGAAATGATAAAGACAGCAAGCTTATATTTGGTTACGTCAATACCCGTAGCTCTTGCCGCGATCTCATTGTCACGAATGGCCGTGATGGCGCGTCCGTGCTTACTGTGAATGAGGTTCTGCGCCACAAAAAGCGTGAGGAGCACGAGCGCGAAAGCAAAGATAAAGAATACCTTGCGATCGTAACGGGGGGTAGCAAGACCGAGATTGCCGCCAAAGGCCTCGGACTGCTGGAAAATGACCTTCACGATCTCGCCAAAGGCAAGCGTAACGATGGCCAGATAGTCACCCTTTAAGCGAAGCGCGGGAAGACCGATCACAAAGCCCAGCACTGCCGCCAATGCGCCGCCGATGAGAAGCGCGAGCAGAAACGCCAAAAATTCGTTGCCGATCACGCCCGAAAGAAGCACCGACGCCTTACCGCCAAGGTAAGCGCCCACGCACATAAAGCCTGCGTGACCGAGACTGAGCTCGCCAAGGAAGCCCACCACCAAGGAAAGCGAGACGGCCAGCACCATACTGATGGCGATCTTCTCCACGATGATAATGGTGGAGGTCTTCACGCCACCCGAAAACGAAAGGATGGCAAACACGATGGCAACGAGCGCCACCGCGATATAGTTGATGAAATTCTTCCATTTCACCGATTTCAAAAGCTTCATCATACCTTTTCCCTCCTTACCTTGCCGAGAATACCCGTAGGTCTCACGAGCAGAATGATAATGAGGATCGAGAACTCGATCGCGTCCTTATAGGGTGTGATGACGGGAATCGAGTCGCAAATGCTCTCGATAAGTCCCAGCACGATACTTCCGATCATAGCGCCGGGGATCGAGCCGATACCGCCGATAACGGCAGCCGTAAAGGCCTTGATACCGGGCATGGCACCGAAGGTGTTGGTGATATAGGGCGACTGCAACAGGTAGAAAAGTCCGGCAAGCGCCGCCAAAGCCGAGCCGATGGCAAAGGTGATGGTAATAATGCTATTGACATTGATACCCATCAGCTGCGCCGCGCCTCTGTCCTCGGACACCGCAATCATTGCGCGTCCGGTCTTACTGTATTTCACGAAAAGGGTAAGTGCCACCATCACCGTGATTGCCGCAACAAGCGTAATGAGCGTGGAAACCTTGATCTGCAAGACACCAAGCGAAATCTTGCCAAGCTGGGGAACCGACACGTACTTGGGGGCCGATCCGAAAAGGATAAGCGCCAAGCTCTGCAACAGATAGCTGACACCGATCGCCGTGATCAGAACCGCCAAGGGCGACGCGCCGCGAAGCGGACGGTAGGCCAAGCGCTCCACGAGAATGCCGAGAAGCGTACACAAAAGCACCGCCACCAAGATCACGACAGGGAAAAAGGCAGGCGTGCTGTTCATAGCCGCAAACACACAGATGGTGTAGCCGCCCACCATGATAATGTCTCCGTGCGCGAAGTTCAGCATCTTGGCGATACCGTATACCATGGTATAGCCCAGCGCGATCATCGCGTAGATCACACCAACGTTAAGACCGTTGATGAGTGTATTTACAAAACTCATAAAATTCTCCAATACGACTTGTCGGCGCAGAGCCCTGCGCCGACAAAGCAAATGATTCTTTCTTTCGCGATTACTGCGCGTCGGATGCCTTTACGACGTACTTGATGGCTTCCTTGTTTACGTAGCCGTCAGCACCCCACTTGATCGTCTCACCCGTGATACCCGAGAAGGTATAACCGCCGTTAAAGATCTCCTTAAGAACCTCGCAGATCTCGGAGGGCGTGCTGGTCACGTTGATCTTGTCACCGGCCTGGGTCATAGCACCGGCAAGTGCGTATACGCAGTCGTAAGCCGATGCGGCGAACTGGTTGAGCGTGTCGGTACCGAATTTCTCGGTGTACTTCTTGATGAACTCAGCCGAGGGGCCCTCGGTTGCCTTGGAGTTGAAGTGAGACAGGAAGGAGACCTCCTGCGGAATGGTCGTGATGTCGAAACCGTCTACGCTGGTGTCGATACCGTCAAGACCGTCGCAGCCGTAGTAAACGGCGTCTACTGCGATCTCGTTCTTGGCCTCGGTCATGAACTGTGCGGCAGGTGCGCTGTAGATGGGCATGAAGATGAACTTGTTGTCCTTCAGAAGCGCGATCTGCGATGCGAAGGAGGCAACCGTGTCACCCGTGAAGCTTGCCTCTACCACCGTGATGGAAGCGTCAAGGTTTGCCTTGAACTGCTCACGGATACCCGTGGAGTACGCGTCGTCTGCACGGTAGAGCATACCGATGGTCTGACCTGCGAAGGTAGCGTTTACATACTGTGCGGCAACCTTACCCTGATTACCGTCAGCAAAGCACATCTGATATGCGTTGTCAAACTCGGGAACCTTGTCACCCGAAGCCGAGGGCGTAAGGAAGAAAAGGTTGTCCTCATGGGAAAGCGTCTTAAACTCAAGACAGGGGTTGGTGGTTACGCAACCGAGCGAAACCTGCATACCTGCCTCGAACATGGTAGCGTAGTTGGTGCTGATGTTCTCTGCCTTATGTACGTCATCGGTCATCTCGAACTTGATCATAACGCCGTTGATACCGCCGGCGGCATTGATCTCGTCAACGGCAAGCTGTGCGCCGTTCTTTACGCCGATACCGTAGCTGGCAGCTCCGCCCGTAAGGGGACCCGATGCACCCAAGTAATACTCGGTATTGTTCGCGGTGTAGTTCTTCGTGCCACCGCAGGAAACAAGACTTGCCGCGCCTACAAGCATAAGAACAGCAAGAAGGATCGCAAAAATTCTCTTCATGATTGATTTCTCCTTTGATTTAGTTTTTAATATAAATTTGGATATTCCTTCCCATTTATATTATATATAAAAAATTATACTCTCTTTTACCGCGCTTTGTCAATGTACACTTGGCACAAAATCAAGGTAAAAGAGAGATTTATTTTCTGCGTTTTGCACAAACAGAGAGCCAAAAACAAATGAATGTTTAGCGCTTTGTTTGCCTTTACACAAGCGAGGCGCACAATACGAGCTTTCGACAAATCAAAATTGGCAAGAAAAAACAGAAGTGACTCTTGACCGTGGTTTGTAAGGCCCCGATCAAGAGTCACTTCTGTTCACTCTTGATATCTAACATCTTTTGTTATCCTCGCTTTCTTTGTCTGCCCTTCTTTTGCTTTCCCACACCCCAAAACACATTACTCACTTTTCTAAAGGAAATTCTTTTGTTCTCGTGTGTTTGCCCGAAGGACGAAATTTGACCTCTTGCAAGGGTTGCTTTTGCGGCTCTATATTCTGCGTCACACCGCCGTGTTTCCCCCGTTTTCCTTTCACGTCTTGGGGGTTCCGCAAGCCCGTCCGCTTCTACCAAATCTACCGTTTCCTTTGGATCCTACCTCGAACGTATGCGGGTTTCTTTCTACCTGCCGCCTCTTCCCTTCCTTGCGCGGTCGAAGTTTGAAGCTTTTAGCCCATTGGCGTTTACCTCTCTTACAAAATTTTGTTTTGAAGCTGTTAGCCCATCGGCGTGTACCTTCCTTTCTTCACCTATATTGTATCAGATTTTTTCACGCATTGCAATAGGCAATTTGTAAAAACTTCACAATTATTTTTTGTATATTACGCAGATTTCGTAGGAATGCACAACAAAAATACTTTACAAATCCCAAAAAATATGATATAATTATAATGTTGTGGTGCCAAAATCTTGGCACCGTTTTTTATTGCCGCCATTTCAAATTTTGATTTGTAAGGGGCGCGTCGGGGGACTTTTTTTAAAAAATTTTCCTTCAACCCCTCCAAAACATTTCTCAAAAAATTTACTAAAAAGACAAAA
>JAZTWS010000023.1:0-11581 GCA_045636005.1 Eubacteriales bacterium
TGGCATGGAAAAGGAAAAGGTGTCCAATTACATTGACGCCGCCGCCCTTGCCGAAGCCTTGAAGAAGTCCTTGCAGGCAGGAGATACCGTGCTTTTCAAAGCAAGCAGAAGAATGAAGTTAGAAGAAATTATTGCCCTTTGCGGCTTAGTGGAATAGAATCGAGAGTATGGATATGAAAATTTGGATTATGCTTGGGTCCTTTTTGTTGACCTTGATCGTCACCTTTCTTTTGGAGAAAAAATTCATCCCGTTTTTGATGAGAATCAAAATGGGACAGACCATTTTGGAGATCGGACCCCGTTGGCATAAGTCCAAGGAGGGAACGCCGACAATGGGCGGCATTTGCTTTATCGCGGCCATTCTCCTTACGGTCGGCGGCGCGCTTTTGATCGGACAAAAGGAGATAAAGATCGTTCTTTCCGTGCTTGCGCTTGCTTTCGGAAACGGTCTTATCGGGCTTATTGACGACCGTGCGAAGCTGATGAAAAAGCAAAACGAGGGTCTTCTCGCGTGGCAAAAATATTTGCTTCAGCTTATCGTAGGCGGCCTCTATCTTTTCCTTTTGCGCGTGCTGGAGCTGGCCGACACGACGCTTTCTCTGCCGTTCACCGATATCACGCTTGAGCTTGGCATCGGTTATTACGTCGTGGCTCTGCTTTTGATCACGGGTATGGTCAACAGCGTCAATTTGACCGACGGGATTGACGGACTTGCCTCTACGGTCTCTCTCGTGGTGGGAGGCTTTTTCGCGCTTGCGGCCTTTGCGGCCGAGACACGTGCACTCTCGCTTTTGTCGGCGGCACTGATTGGTGGCGTGATCGGATTTTTGGTTTATAATTTCCATCCCGCACGCGTGTTTATGGGTGACACGGGTTCGCTCTTTTTGGGCGGATTTCTTACGGGCTGCGCCTTCGCGCTCGGCGAGCCGCTGATCATTCTGCTTTGCGGCCTCGTCTTCGTGATCGAGGCGGTCTCGGTCATTCTTCAGGTCTCGGTATTCAAGCTTTCGGGTCGCAAAAAGAGACTCTTTAAAATGGCCCCCATTCACCATCACTTCGAGCAATGCGGTTGGAACGAATATAAGATCGTGGCCGTGTTTGGCGTGGCGTCGATTCTTTGCTGCGCGATCGCTTGGTTTGGCATATAATAGGAGGTGAATTCCTATTTTGCATCGGATACGAAAGGAAAAAGTATCGGATGTGAAAAATGTCCCCCTTTCACCGTGTGCGGCAGGTGGGATAGACGTTGAATTTTTGATCCTTTGTGTCCTGTTGATCCTTTTCGGAACGGTCATGAACTACAGTGCAAGCTCGGTGTATGCCGAGCAGATGTACGGGGATAAGACCTACTTTTTGGTGCGCTACGTCTTTTTTGCACTTATGAGCATGGCGGCAACCGCGCCCTTCGTGCTTTTTGGCACCAAGGAATTTTGGTGGCGCTTTGCGCGGGGTGTGTATTTCGTCGCAATCGGGATGCTTCTGTTGGTTTTGGTCATTGGAACGGTAGGCGGCGGCGCACAAAGGTGGTTGAAGCTCGGCCCCATCACCGTGCAGCCCTCGGAGGTGGCAAAGCTGGCGGTCGTTATGATGCTGGCGCGTTTTCTTGCCGAAAACGAGAAAAAGGTGACGGCAAAGGGTAAGGGAAGCTTTGTGTACGGCGTTTTACTGCCGGGGGGCATCGTGGGCGCAATCGGGCTTCTCGTAGCACTCGAAAAGCATATTTCGGGGCTTATGATCCTTGGTATGATCGGTGTTGCCGTGATGCTTCTCGGCGGAACACGCCTAAAGTGGATCCTTTTGATTGCGGGTATCGTGGTGCTGGCGGGAAGTGGACTTGTTTTGGTTTCCGAGTACGCGCAGACGCGTGTCAACACATGGCTGCATATTGATACGGTCGATCCGCTCGGCGAGGCGTGGCAAACGCTTCAGGGGCTTTACGCGATCGGATCGGGCGGAATTTTCGGGCTTGGGCTTTTTGGGAGCCGCCAAAAGTTTGGTTACGTTTCCCAGCCGCAGAACGATTTCGTTTTTACCATACTGTGTGAGGAGCTGGGGCTTCTCGGTGCGGCGGCCATGATCCTGCTTTTCAGCCTGCTCATTCTTCGTGGCTTTCGCATTGCCGCGAACGCCACCGATCGATTTTCATCGCTCGTAGTGTTCGGACTGATATTCAAGGTGGCGATACAGACCGTTCTGAATATTGCCGTTGTGACCAATTCGATGCCCAACACGGGCATTTCGCTTCCGTTTTTTAGCTCGGGCGGTACCTCGCTCGCGTTGCAGATCTTTGAGATGGGGATCATTCTGAATCTTTCAAGGTACAGTCGAATCATAGATAAAAAGAAAAGGGAAAGGAAGAAAAAATGAGAGTACTTATGACTTGTGGCGGCACGGGAGGACATATCAACCCGGCCATTGCCATTGCCAATACAATAAAAAACAACATTCCGAGCGCCGAGATCCTTTTCGTCGGCACCAAGCGCGGCAAGGAGGGTGAGCTTGTGCCGCGCGAGGGGTACGAGATACGCTTCGTGGAGTCGCAGGGGATCCGCCGTTCGCTTTCGCTTGCCAACATCAAGGCGATCTACACGGCACTCGTTTCGCCCTACAAGGCAAAGCCGATCCTTAAAGAATTTGCGCCCGACGTGGTGATCGGAACGGGTGGATACGCTTGTTGGCCGATCTTAAAGGCGGCCTCTATGATGGGAATTCCGTGCGCCGTTCATGAGTCCAACGCCAAGCCCGGTATGGCGGTAAAACGCTTGCAGGGAAGTGTGGATAAGATCCTTATAAACTTTGATGCAACAAGGGATGAGCTGAAAAAGAAGGAGAAGGTTATAACGGTGGGAAATCCCCTGCGAAACGCCTTCTCGCACATGGAAAAAGGTGTGGCGCGCGAAAAGCTCGGCATTCCGAAGGACGCTTTCTTCGTGCTTTCTTACGGTGGAAGCGGCGGGGCGGAGTTTCTGAATGAGACGATGGTCAAGGTGATGGCACTTCTTGCGGAGAAGCCGACGAGTGTTTTCGTTACGCACGCCGCGGGAAGTCGCGATTTTGCGGCAACGCGCGAGCGCTTTGCGGCACTTGGCTTGGAGCAAAAGCCAAATCTTACGCTTGAGGAATATATTTTCGATATGCCGGTTCGTATGGCGGCGGCCGATCTCGTGATCTGTCGCGCGGGGGCCATGACGCTTTCCGAGCTTGCCATGATGGGCAAGGCGAGCATTCTCATTCCGTCCCCCAACGTCACCGACAATCATCAATATAAGAATGCCAAGGTGCTTGCCGACGCGGGTGCCGCCTGTCTTTTGGAGGAGAGAGAGCTCACGCCCGAGCTTCTTGCGGAACGAATCGAGCATTTCAGCGATACACAGGCACGTCGTGAATGCGAGACGCGTATTCGGGATTTTGCCGATCCCGATGCCAATCGCCGCATTTTTGAGGAGATCATGAAATTGGCAAAAAAATAAAAAATGAGGTCGAGTGTTAAGGACTCGACCTCATTTTTTGTATGGAAACAGGCATTAAAAGATTCCCGCAAGCTTTAACAAAAAAGAGAAAAGAAAGATCGAAAATGCGGAGACGAGAGTAGACCAAACCACGAGTTGACCGGCGAGTATAGTGTCACCGTCCATTTCCTGCGTCATGGGGACGCTTGAGACTGCCACGGGAGAGGCAAAGGCGGCCACGAAGGCGGCAAAATGTGCGCCGCTGAAGGTGTCGCGGAAAAAGAGATAGGCTATACCGAGGCCAAGCGTCGGAGTGATTACGGTGCGCATGAGCGTGCCAAATACGATCTCGCGCTTCATTTCTCGGATAGCAGAGAATTCAAATTGCGAGCCGAGGCAGAGAAGTGCCATAGGGGTGGCGAGCTGAGACATATAGTTAAGCACCGTATATACGGGGGAGAGATCGGTGAGGCGGAAGGATACGCCGTTTTTTACGAATAACGCACGTATGCAAAGCGTGAAAAGTCCTGCGGCAATGCTTTGTACGAGCGGATTTTTTACGATGCCCGCAAGAATGGAGCCCACACTTGTTTTTTTGCCATCACGTCGAAAGACCGAAAGCGAGACCACGGCGAGAATGTTGAAAGCGGGGATGATGGAGGTCGAAAGGATCGTGGCGACTATGGCGCCCGCCTCTCCAAACAAAGACTGCGCAAGCGGGATGCCGAAGATAGCGTGGTTCGAGCGGAAAGAGGCCTGCCAAAGCGGGCCGCGTCGTTCGGGACGCTTGGTTACGAGGAGTACGGCAGGAAGCACGAGCAAGAATATTACCAAAAGGACCGCTACCGAGTAGCCGACGTAACCGAGGTCGATGTCACCGATCGTTTCGATTTTATAGACGTTAAGAAAGAGCATACACGGAAGAAAGACGTGAAAGACCAGCTTGTTGGCCATTTTTGTGAATTTTTCATCCATGAGCCCGATTTTTTTGAGAAGATAACCGATCGCTACGGTGGCAACGATCGGTGTGATCGCGTTGAGCGCAAACAGTAAGGAGTCCATAAGTTACCTGCCAAATCAAAGAATAAATCTATTTTAGCATACCACAGAGAAAAAATCAATGGTAAAGAGGGGATTTTCCATTTTTTTGAATATTTTCTGAAAAAAATACGTTTTTTTTATAAAAAATTCAAAAAAACTATTGCAAAATTCCAAGAAATATATTATTATTATATATGGATATATTTATTATAGATTTCGGAGGACGTATCAATGCCAATTTTCGAACATGACAGCACTTTTGAAAGCGGTGTTAATATTAAAGTTATCGGTGTCGGCGGCGGCGGAAACAATGCAGTTGACCGTATGATCGCGGCAAATATCCGCGGTGTGGAGTTTATCGCGGTGAATACCGACCGTCAGGTTTTGAAAAAGTCGGCGGCGCCCAACCAGCTTGTGATCGGTGAGAAGATCACCAAGGGCTTTGGTGCCGGTGCAAACCCCGAGATCGGTGCGCGCTCTGCGGAGGAGTCCATTGAGGAGATCCGTTCGCTTCTTGAGGGCGCAGATATGGTGTTTATTACCGCAGGTATGGGCGGCGGAACCGGTACGGGTGCTGCTCCTATCGTTGCGCGCGTTGCCAAGGATATGGACATCCTCACCGTTGCGATCGTTACCAAGCCTTTCGGCTTCGAGGGTAAGAGAAGAATGGTACAGGCAGATGCCGGTATTTCCGAGCTGAAGCAGTACGGAGACGCGCTTGTTGTTATCCCTAACGAGAGACTCAAGCAGGTTTCCGATACCCGTATTACGCTTTCCAACGCTTTTGAGGTGGCTGACGACGTGCTTCGTCGCGGTGTACAGAGCATCTCCGAGCTTATCAACGTTCCCGGCTTTATCAACCTTGACTTTGCCGACGTAACCTCGGTTATGCAGAACGCAGGCTATGCGCACATGGGTGTGGGTAACGCAACGGGTAAGGACAAGGCAGAGCATGCCGCAAAGATGGCAATCTCCAGCCCGCTTCTTGAGACCTCCATCAAGGGTGCTACCGGTATCCTTATCAGCATTGCCGCATCGCACGACGTAGGCCTTGAGGATGTTGATTTGGCATCTACGATGATCTCCAACGAAGCAAGCCCCGATGCAAACGTTATTTGGGGTGTATCCTTCGATCCCGAGCTTGAGGATGAGATGAAGATCACCATTATCGCTACGGGCTTTGACAGAAAGCCTGACGATCCTTACTACAGAAATCAGGCGGCAATCGAGCCGAAGAATACCATCGAGCAGCTCGAGGAAATCAGCCTTGAGGAAGAGACCAAGGTCGAGCCCGAGGCAGCGCCCGAAAAGGAGATCCGTTTGGACAACAAGTTGGATCTCGAGAACGTATGGGACGTTTTCAAGAGAAAGTAAGACAAAAATAGGATAGATACAAACGGGCAAAGGATTTTGCCCGTTTGTGTTTGGGGGAAAGGTTATGGAAAATTGGGCTCTTTGGGGAGCAATTGTAAATCTGTTGGCTGTGGTTTTTGGTGGATGCGTGGGGCTTTTGTTTCGCCGTGTTTTACATGGGGGCGAGGGCAAGATCGCTACGGCCATGGAGAATTGTTCGGATGCCATTATGAAAGGCATAGGGCTTTGTTGTGTGGTGATTGGTGTTTCGGGGGCGGTCGAGAGCCAAAAGATCCTCGTGATGATCCTTTCGGTAATCGTTGGCGGTGTGATTGGTACGCTTTTGAATCTTGACGGAGGTATCACCAAGCTTGGCGATTTTTTGGGGGCGCGTCTTTCGGGCAAGGGAGGCAAAGCAAGCGACTTCTCGGCGGGCTTTGTCAATGCCACGCTTCTTTTCTGTGTGGGAGCCATGGCGATCGTAGGGCCGCTTGAAAGCGGACTTCAATTGGTACATACCACGCAATATGCAAAATCCATTATGGACGGTGTGATGGCGATCGTGTTCGCCTCGTCTCTCGGCGTTGGCGTACTGTTCTCGGGTGTGAGCATTCTGCTTTATCAAGGCTCGATCACCTTGCTTGCGCAGTGGATACAACCGATTTTGAGTGATGTGGTGATATGTGAGATGTCGGCCACAGGTTCGCTTCTGATTATCGGTATCGGACTCAATTTGCTCGGCATTACCAAGCTGAAGCTGATGAATTATCTTCCCGCCATCTTTCTTCCAATCTTATTCTGTTTATTTATGTAAAACAAAAATGCCGATTCGGGTAAACCGAATCGGCATAATTTGTTTGTTATAAATAACAAATTACAGCAGGTAAGAATCGGATGAAACTTACTTAACCTCGATCTCAGCGCCGCTTTCAGCAAGCTGCTTCTGAAGAGCGTCAGCCTCGTCCTTGGAAACGCCTTCCTTGATAGCCTTGGGAGCTGCCTCAACAAGATCCTTAGCATCCTTAAGACCAAGGCCGGTGATCTCACGAACAACCTTGATAACGGCAAGCTTGTTAGCGCCTGCGCTCTTAAGAATAACGTCGAACTCGGTCTTCTCCTCTGCTGCGGGAGCAGCGGCACCTGCGGCTGCAACAACGCCTACGGGAGCTGCGGCAGATACACCGAATTCCTCCTCAACTGCCTTAACAAGCTCGTTGAGTTCAAGAATAGTCAAACCTTTGATTTCTTCAACAATAGCTGCAATATTAGCCATTTTCATAATCCTCCTGAAATGATTGTATTATGCGGCAGACGGTGCCGCGCCGATAGAATAGATACCGTGATTATTCAGCGGTTGCTTCTGCTGCGGGAGCCTCAACGGCTGCCTCTGCAGCGGGTGCCTCTGCGGCAGGAGCCTCAGCCTCTGCTGCGGGAGCTTCATCTCCACCCTCTGCCTTTTTGTCTGCAACTGCCTTGATGGCGTATGCAAAGCCGTAAACAGGGGACTTGATGCTTCCGAGGAACTTGGCAATGAGAACCTCCTTGGAGGGAATCTCTGCAAGAGCCTCAACGGTCTTGGTGTCGATAACAGCACCGTCAACATATCCTGCAAGGATCGAGAAGGATTCGATCTTCTCTGCGTATTCCTTGAGGATCTTAGCGGGAGCAATCGCGTCGTTCTCGCTGATAGCGATAGCGGTCATACCCGTAAGGTACTGCTTCATATCCGAGAAACCGACCTCGTCGCAAGCTCTGCCCGTGAGGGAGTTCTTAACGACCTTGTACTTAACGCCTGCTTCACGAAGTGCTTTACGCATCTTGGTATCGTCGTCAACGGTGATACCCTGATAGTTAACAAGCACGCCGCTTACGGAGTTCTTAAGCTCGGTTGCAAGCTCGCTTACAAGATTCTGCTTCTGCTCCAAAATCTTCTTACTTGGCATTTCTTTTCACCTCCCATTGTGAAAATAAAAAAATCTTTCTTCCGCAAAGCATAGCTGCGCGAAGAAAGACCGAAATTTCATTCAAAGTCGCTCCTCGGCAGGAAAGCAATGCTTTTACGGAAACCTGCTGTCTTTGGATAACAGCAGGTATTATATCACACTTTCCGTACCTTGTCAAGAGCTTTTGAAAAAATATTCGCAAAAAATAAATTTTAGAGGATTATTTGGACGCAAGAGGGGGCTCGGCGCCGGCGTTCATATGCTCGATCAGCTTTTTGTTGAATTCCTCGGCGGTGTTGTAGCCCATGCGCTTCTGACGGCTGTTCATGGCGGCAATCTCCAAAATGATGGCGAGGTTTCGACCGGGCTTTACGGGAATGGTGATCATCGGCACCTCGATGCCGAGAATTTCGATCTTTTCGTCGTCAAGGCCAAAGCGGTCGTACATTTTTCCCTGTACCCATTGCTCCAGCGTAATGACGAGGTCGATACGTTCGGTATCCTTAACGGCACCCACACCAAACAGACGCTTTACGTCCACGATGCCGATGCCACGCAGCTCGATGTAGTGACGAATGATCTCGGGCGCGGAGCCGACCAGCGTGATCTTGGACACACGGCGGATCTCTACGGCGTCGTCTGCTACCAAACGGTGACCGCGCTTGACAAGTTCAATAGCCGTCTCGCTCTTTCCTACGCCGCTATCACCAAGGATCAGCACGCCTTCGCCGTGAACCTCGACCAAAACGCCGTGTCTCGTAATGCGCGGGGCAAGATGGGTGTTCAGCGAAGCGATCAGCGCCGCAACGAGATGGCTTGTACGCTCGGCAGAGCTGAGCAGGGGGACGCCCAAGCTCTTGGCCGCTTCCATGCACGCAGGAAAGACCGAAAGCTCGGAGGAGAAAATAACGGCGGCAGGCTTGTGCTCGATGAAATCCTGAAGTTTGCGGTCACGGTCTTCGGGGGAGCACTCATCAAGATAATGATGCTCGGCTCTGCCGATGACGCAGATACGCGTGGGGTCAAAGTTGCCAAAGAAGCCTGCAAGAGCAAGGCCGGGGCGAATGACCGCCGAATTGCAGATGAGGATATCCTTCGCGTCGGTTGGCAAATAGACGGGAGTTAGATGAAAGTCATCCATGATTTTTTGTAAGGATATGGTGTATTCGTTTTCCAACATCTGTTCGTTTTCCATAATTCTCCGCCTTTCCGAAAATTTCAATTCTTTCTTATAATATACCACATATTTCCCATTTCGTCAATGCGAATTTTTTTGAAATGTGAAAAAGTTCATATTGCGGTCACAAAAGCATTATATAATAGAAGAGAAAAGAGTGAAAAAGGGGAAAAAGTATGAAATTCTTAAAGAAAATTCTGTGTCTGTGTATGACGCTTATTATTTTAACCTCCGCCCTTGTGGGATGTTCCTCGGTGAAAAAGATCAAAAGCACCAAGGAGGAATCTCGTGTTGTGGGAAGCTGCGCGGGCTACGACGTGCGCTATGAGGAGCTTCGTTATATTGCTTATGTATGTAGCGAGGAGATGAAAGCCGAGTATGGCGAGGATATCTTTACGGGAGCTGCGCGCGACGCCTACGAGCAGGAGCTTTGGACGCGTGTGGAGACCATGCTTTGCGAAAGCTACGCGATTCTCGACATCTGTGAAAATGCGGGCGTTAAGCGCTCGAATCGGCTCACCAAGGATGAGGTGCAGGGCGAGATTGAGGGCATTGTGGCTTCGCTTGAGGGAATTGAAGGGTATCGCGCGTATTTGGAGAGCGAGCATATGACCGACGCGGTCAACCGCTTGTATACGGCCATTGTAAGCTGTCAGTACCGCTATTATGACGAGGTTGCCTTTGATGAGCTTGAACGGGAGGCCTACGACTTGGTTTTGGCGCACGAGGGATTCGTTCGCACGATGAGTATTTTCGTTAAGAACGATGCGTGGGAACGCGTGGAGGACAATCGCGCCGCGGCCGAATATGTAAGAGAGCAGGTGCTTGGCGGTAAGCCGCTGGAGAGCTTTATCGGTACGAAATACAATCAGGATATGTCCAACTGCGAGTATTATTTCCCGGAGGGATACATGGAGGACGCCTACGAGAGCGCGGCGTTTGCGCTTGAGATCGGTGAGGTGAGCGAGGTCGTAGAGACCGACGAGGGATTTTACGTCATTCAGCGACTTGAGCCCGACGAGGCGTATTTCGAGACGCATATGGAAACGCTCATTGAGATGTACATCGTGGGAAAAATCAATCTTGAATTTGACGCACACGCGAAAACGCTTTCCTTTGAGCCGAACGAATACGGCAAGAGCCTTGTGTTGAGTGAACTGAAGTAAAGGAGTTTTTATGCTTCGAAAACGCAGAAAGATCCGATATTATAACGGCCCCGCGTATGCGGCCAAGCTGACGCAACGGGTTTGGTTTCCGTTTGCGGCGGTGGCCGTGGGGGCGCTTGTTTTGGGACTTATTGTCGGTGTTATTTTGAGCGGCGTCTCCGCCGACTCCAAGCTGGCAAGACCGCCGAAGCGCGAGCTTGTGGCGTTTGGCGGTGTGGAGGCACCGAGCGAAAGATACGGCGCGCTTACCGCGGTCACGGCCGAGGTGATCGACACGGCGGCCTTTCGTGAGTCCGAGCTGAAAAAAGAAATTTCAAGCCGCGACGGCAATGCGGTGGGCTTCCTTTTATTTGATGGCGAGCTTCATTATAAGAGTGAGGCCGACGTGGGCTATGCGGGCGGTGGCTTGCTTGACGCCGAGGAGATCGCGTCCTGTGCGCGCGGGAAATCCCTTTACGGTGTTGCGTGCTTTGTGTCCTCGGCATTTGACGAGAGCGATACAGCCAAGCGCGCATACGAGAAGGGCAGAGAGCTTGCGCTCCTGGCCGAGATCGCCGATGCGGGCTTTCGTGAGCTTTTCGTATTCGGCTTGCCGAGCGACGAGAGCCTCGTGAGCGAGGTTGGATTGTTTTTGGCACAGGTGTATGACTTTGCCCCCAACACCCGCGTGGGCGTCGTTCTTGACGGCGGCGCGAGCGATGCGCAGATCGCGCGTCTTGTGGCGGCGGCCGAGGCGAATGCCGATAGCTTTGCGCTCGATCTGCGCGGCATGAGTGACGAGCAGGCGGCCGACGCCGTGGAGCGCAACGCCTATTTTCTCACGCAATACCGCATGCGCGTGATCTGCGACAAGGAATCGACCGTTGCAGACGCGTAC
The DNA here is from genome assembly GCA_045636005.1 of Eubacteriales bacterium. Taxonomy (GTDB): domain Bacteria; phylum Bacillota; class Clostridia; order Oscillospirales; family CAG-272; genus RGIG8775. The sequence goes on from JAZTWS010000023.1 coordinate 11,007, forward strand.
GAACTTCATTCAGTCGTGCGATTTGGAGAATAAAAGAAATAGGAACATTTGTGTTTTGGCGCATTCATTTTCATTCGTGTATTTTTCATTCATTTTAAGGAGGGCATTATTATGTATGACAATATTGGTGAAAAAATCAAACGTTTAGCAAAGACGATATTTATTGTTGAAGCAATTGTTTCGGTTATTGTGGGTGTGACTTTGTGGATTGAAATAGAAGAATGGTGGTGTGCTATCATTTTATTTTGTGGTCCTATTATTGCATGGGTATCATCATGGTTGCTTTATGGCTTTGGAGAGCTTATTGAAAAAACAAGTGAAAACGAGCAAAATTCGCACAACCTTTATAAATTGTTGAAACAGTCCATTGACGCAATGCCAAAAAATTTAGGAACTATTAGCTCAACTTCCAAAAATCAAGAAGCACAAGAAATAATTCAAAAAAATAAAAGCGATTCAAAACATAAGTGGCGTTGCAGTTGTGGCAATATGAGATCGGAAACGCCCTGTGAATTTTGCGGAAAGAGCGATTAATGTCTGTTGGCTGACGATTAACTGTGGAAGTCGGATCGTAG
>JAZTWS010000024.1:0-3935 GCA_045636005.1 Eubacteriales bacterium
GACCGTCGTGCGCGCAGGATCGCCGCATTTGGCGAGCGCCTCGTTCACAAGACGCTCGGCGTCGCCCGCGTCACCGCAGAAAAACTCGGTATTTTCCATGCCGTTCCGCTTGGCATTCTCACGGGCGCATACCACCGCATCCTCCACGATCTCCACGCCCACCACGCGCGTGTCCTTGTCGGCAAGCGAAAGCCCAATGGTGCCGATACCGCAATAGAGGTCGAGAAGCGTCTCGCCCTCTGTAAGCGCCGCCTTTTCGGCAGCAATGCTATAGAGAAGCTCCGCGCCGTCGTGATTGACCTGATAAAAAGCGGCAGGCGCGATACGGAAGCGCTTTCCGCAAAGAATATCCTCTATGTAGCCCTTGCCCGCAAGCGTGCGATAGGCGCGGCCGAGAATGACCGAGGTTGCCTTGCGGTTGGTGTTGAGTGCCACGCTCTTCACGCGCGGAAAGGCCTCGCAAAGCGCACGCGCCAAGCGTTCTTCCTCGGGGAGCTTATCTCCGTTTATCACGAGGCAGACCATGACCTCGCCCGTGTTTTTGCCCTCGCGCAGATACAGGTGGCGCAATAGCCCCTTTCCCGTCTCCTCGTCGTAGACCGAAAGACCGACCTCGTCGGCAAAATCGCAGACGAAGCGGCAAATGTCTTCAAAGATCTTCGGCTGAAGCGCGCAGGAAAAGCAGGGCATCAGCTTGTGGCTTTTGCTCTCGTAAAAGCCCACGCGCACGCTGCCCGAAATCAGCCCAAAGGGATATTGCGCCTTGTTGCGATAGCCGCGGTACACACCCGTGGTGCGCACCTCGTCCACCGTCACGTCCGCAAGGCCTGCCTTACGGAAGGCCCCCTCGACATAACGGCGCTTCATCTCCAATTCATGCGCATAGGCAATATGCCGATGCACGCAACCGCCGCACGAAAGCGGCGCGTCGCAAAGCGTTTCTTCGGCTCGGTGAGGAGACGCGATCAACAGCTTTTCGAGGCGGCAGACCACGAAGCTTTTGGCCACCTTGATGACCTTGGCCTCTACCCTGTCGCCGCTGACTGCCCCCTTCACGAAGGCCACCACGCCGTCCTTTTTTCCCACGCCGCACCCGAGATTGTTGACCTCGGTGATGTCCAGCGTCAAGATCTCATTCTTACGAAACATAATACTCCTTACCGTTGTCAAGGCACAAGCAACCGAGCGCGCCGCCCTTGTCGGCACCGCAATCGAGATAGATCGAGCCTTCCCCGTAATAGATCATATTTTCGTCGGCATCGGGCAGCTCACTCGTGTGAACGTGGCCGACGATGACCGTCTTATCCTCAAAATATTCCCTTGCGGGATCAAGAGACTCACTCAAAAAGCTTTCCGGCGAAAGCTCCTCCAGCGGCGTATCCTCATAGCCCCGAAGCCCTGCGTGAACGATCAGGTATTGCTCGTTCTTCACCTTGACCTCCTCAAAGAGAACCATCTCCGCAAGGTAGTCAAGAATTCCCTCGCGCATATCCCCGTCAAGCGCGTGGAAGCCGAGAAGCGTGGTTTTTCCGCCGTTTTCCAGCCAAACCTTCATCTCCTCGCTCGCCTCGGCGGCCTTGCCGTCCTTGTCCAAACGATCAAACTCGGTCAGCATACGAAGTGCCAAAAGATCGTGCTCGCCCGCCACGGGAATGACGTTGGCGCGCATACTGACGTCACACAAAAGCGCCATCGGCTCCTCGCCAAAGTCCACGAAATCACCCGCCACGTATAGCACATCGCTATCGGAAAAACGGACCTCCTCAAGCATCTTCAAAAACAAGCTATATTTACCGTGAATATCGGACATTACATACGTCATAAAAAATCTCCTTTGCCAAAAATGTCTCTGTTTTATTATAACCCAATCTCATGGAAAATCTCCCATCTTCTACCCTTTTATTTTACCATGTTTCCGTTCTTTTTTCAACCCATTTTCGCAAAACCCGCATGGTCACTTTACACAATTTTTTTGTCATTTTTTGTTCACTTTTTCGAGTAAAAAAATCCATATTTCTCTTTACAAAACGACATTTTTCGTGTATAATGTCTTTAAGTAAGAGAAAGTCACTCAGCGGCAGAAGGGTTGTGTGATCCGCGTTACGGTATGGGCTTTTAGCCGTGCGCACTCATAAAATTCTTCGTTCCGCCAAGGGCATTTCCTGACGGGGCTTTTTCTTATCAAAAAACTGCGCCATCGCGCAAAAAACGGAGGAAACAGTATGAATCTTGTCTACAATGTCAAAGACAGACCGAAATTCGGTCAGCTGATCGTCTTTGCAATCCAGCAGTTGCTTGCTATCATGGCAGCTACAATCGCCGTTCCCGCCATCGTCGGAAACGGTATGACCGCATCGGCAGCACTTTTCGGTGCCGGCGTCGGTACCATCGTTTACCAGCTCTTCACCAAGTTTAAGAGCCCCGTATTCCTTGGCTCGTCCTTCGCCTTTATCCCCTCGATGTCTGCCGCCTTTGCAGGTGCCGCTTCCATGTCTCTCGGCTATCTCGGCCTTTTGATCGGTGCCCTTTTGGCAGCTCTCGTTTACGTCGTGATCGCAATCATCGTTAAGATCGCAGGCGTTAAGTGGATCGCCAAGCTGATGCCCCCCGTTGTTATCGGTCCCACGGTCGCTCTCATCGGTCTTTCGCTGGCAAGCGCCGCTGTGAATGACGTTTTCTCTTACGGCCCCAAGAATGCCAACGGTGCATTTATCATGTCCGCAAGCATTTGGGTATCGCTTGTTTGCGCACTTGTAACGCTTGCTGTCGTTGTTATCTGCTCGGTATACGGCAAAAAGATGGCAAAGCTGATCCCCTTCATCATCGGTATTCTTGCAGGATACGTAGTAGGTCTTATCTTCACCGTAATCGGTACCGTTACCGAAAACGCCGCACTTATGGTTATTGATTTCGCTCCCTTTAAGGCGCTTGTTGCAGACGGTGTAAACCTCAGCACGTTCATCGCACTTCCCGAGTTCACCTTCCTTGAGGGTATCAAGGGCGCTTCGGAATTCCATTGGTCTTACGTGGCTACGATTGCCGTGGCTTACGTTCCCGTGGCATTCGTTGTATTTGCCGAGCATATCGCTGACCACAAGAATCTTTCCACTATCATCGGTTCTGAGCTTCTTGACGAGCCCGGTCTCCACAGAACGCTTCTTGGTGACGGTGTCGGTTCCTTTGTTGGCGCATTCTTCGGCGGTTGCCCCAACACCACTTACGGTGAGTCGGTTGGTTGCGTAGCAATCACCAGAAACGCTTCGGTCATCACCATCACGACCACCGCGATCATGGCGATCCTCGTATCCTTCATCTCTCCCTTCGTTGCTTTCCTTGACTCGATTCCCGGTTGCGTCATGGGCGGCGTTTGCATCACGCTCTACGGCTTCATCGCTGTCAGCGGTCTTAAGATGATCCAGAAGGTTGACCTTGAGAACAACGCTAACCTCTTCACCGCTTCGGTCATTCTCATCACGGGTATCGGCGGCATGGCAATGGCAATCGGCGAGGTAACCCTCACCGCGATTGCTTGCGCTCTGATCCTTGGTATCCTTACCAACATTCTTCTGAATCGCAAGAAGAAGGACGCAGAATAATTAATAATTTGCTACATAAAAAGCGGATGCCGCACGGCATCCGCTTTTTCTTTTTACCCACTTCAAATTTTGATTTATCGGTGTGTTTAAATGGCTACGCTTAAACGAACGGGATGGTACGAAAGGCTCCCTCCGGGAGGGAGCTGGCGCCGAGTAGGCGACTGAGGGAGCTCGCGCAACTATAAAGTCTGCAAGCACAATGAAGTCGCGCAGGCTCCTTCCACCGCTAACGCGGTCCTTATCTCGCTGCGGCTCGGTCACGCCACGGCTCTGACTGCCATTTAGGCAGTCATTCACTACCGTGGCGCCGCTTCGCTACCCTCTCGGAGGGAGGCTATT
>JAZTWS010000025.1:0-3221 GCA_045636005.1 Eubacteriales bacterium
AAGAGAAGGAGCCTTATATTCGGGCAGCTCGATGATGAAGAAGGACTTTCTTGCCTTGTGACCCGTGATCTTATTGATAAGCAGTGCGCCAAGGAAGATAAGGAGGATGCCCGTGGCGTACATGGTAAAGCTTACCCAGCCCGCGTTGTCAAAGAATGCGCCTGCAAACAGGGAGATAACGGGAATTTTCGCACCGCAAGGCATGAAGGGAGTCAGCATTGCAGCGGCTCTGCGCTCACGCTCGTTGCGGATCGTGCGGGAGGCCATAACGCCGGGAACGGCGCAGCCGATACCGATCACGAAGGGGATGACCGATTTGCCCGAAAGACCGACCCTCTTGAAAATAGGGTCAAGAACGACGGCAACGCGGGACATATAGCCGCAATCCTCAAGGATTGCGAGCAGGAAGTACATGACCATAACAAGAGGCAGGAAGCCGACAACGGCAACCACACCGCCGATCACGCCGTCCACAAGGATGGCGGAGAGCAGGGGATTTGCGCCCGAAAGCAGCTCGCCTACCCACCCTTGAAAACGTTCAAGGAGCGGAACGAGACCGGGAAGGAATTTGTCACCGATCTCCACGCCGTCTGCGATCCACGCGCCAAGCCAAGTCTGCGAGATCTGGAATACGAGGAACATAACGACGGCAAAGATCGGAATGCCAAGCCACTTATTCGTGAGGAGCGCGTCGATCTTGTCGCCAACGTTCTTGTCCTTTGTGAGCACCTTGCGCGTTTCGACCTCTTTTACGATGTTGTTCACGAAGACGAAGCGCTTGCGGTCCGCCTCGGTTACGGCGGCCTTGTCGGTGAGATCCATGTCGTCCTGACGGTAAGGCGCCGTCTGCGTGGTATTCGCTACCGCGATCGCTTTTGCCACGACCTCCTTTAAGCCGTTCGCCGAGGTCGATACCGTATCCACAACGGGACACCCGAGCTTCTTGGAAAGCAGGACACTGTCAATCTCGGTTTCCTTTTTCTTATTGATATCACTCTTGTTGAGCGCAACTACCATGGGAATACCCAGCTCAAGAAGCTGCGTGGTGAAGAAAAGGCTGCGGCTGAGGTTGGTAGCGTCCACAATGTTGATGATAACGTCGGGATTTTCCCCTTTGACGTAGGAGCTTGCGATGCTTTCCTCGCTTGTGAAGGGCGACATAGAGTATGCGCCGGGAAGGTCCACGGCAATAAGCGTTTCTTTTCCTGTATATGCTTTTTTTATGGGATGCTCTTTCTTGTCAACGGTAACGCCTGCCCAGTTTCCTACCTTTTCGTTACTGCCTGTCAGTGCATTGTACATGGTGGTCTTACCGGAGTTCGGGTTACCTGTCAAAGCAATTCTCATAAGATGTTCTCCTTGGTTTCATTCTTTCGGATATACACGACAACTCAAAATGTTCGGTTAGCGGCGGCTAACCGTTTTTCTTTAAAAAAGCCGAAAGTTTTCAGCTCTTTTCTTGGATAAGAATGGCGTTCGCCAAATTGCTATCCAAATTATATCTGGCATCCTTGATGGAGACCATACAGCTTTTCTTTAAATGGGATATGACCGTAATGGGTTCGCCACTATAGCATCCAAGAGAGAAGAGAAAGGCGTTCAACTCATCGTCATCGGTTAAAATGTCCCGAATGATATATTCTTGTCCTTCTTTGGCCTCTCTCAACGTCATTTTGCGCCCTCCTGCGATTTTAGTTAGCAATACCTAACCGCAAATTATTATACTGAATTTATCTGCGTTTGTCAAGAGTTTTTTTGAAAAAAACAAAATTTTTTCCAATCGGTTGATTTCTTTTCTTTTTTATGTTACAATATAGAAAAAGGAAACGAGAGGGGATGAGATTTTGCTGAAGGAATCGGGTCAGATGTACCTGGAATCGATCTACGTTCTTTGCGAGGAAAAGGGCAAGGTGCGTTCGATCGACGTGGCGGAGCATATGAGCTTTTCCAAGCCCAGCGTGAGCCGCGGTGTCGGTATTCTCAAGGAGCAGAACTATATCAAGGTCGATAAGGACGGCTACATCACTCTCACCGAGGAGGGCGCAAGGGAAGCCAAGAAGATCTTTGACCGTCACATTCTTTTGACGAAGCTCTTGGTTTCGATGGGGGTTGACGAGGAAACGGCGGCCGACGATGCCTGCCGCATCGAGCACGTCATCAGTGACACGACCTTCGCTGCCATCAAAAAATTTGTGGAAAGCTTATAAGTAGGTTTGGAATATAGAAAAAGATCCGCTTCGATGTCTTGGAAGCGGGTCTTTTCTATTTTTCACGATTTGTAATTGTATATTTTTGTGCTATAGATCCACAGGACTTTTTGAGGATTGTTATGGTAGAAAACGAGGAAGAAGGTATCCCCCACCAAGGAGAAGCCTGCGGCCGCGTTCACGCCGGTGTTGATATATTCACCGTAATTTGCGACAAAGCGTTTTCCGCTTTTGAAACGAAAGATATGGTTGTAATTGGAGCGCGTGAAAAGGCGTCCCGACAAGATCAGTTGCCAAAGGCTAAACTGTGCCTCCTTCACCTCGGTTAAGGTGTCTTCTTTTACCTCAAATTCTCCGTGTCGCGCCCAGATTGCACGCAAGACACCCCGCACGAAAAAGAAGAGACAGGCAACGGCTAAACCGATGAATGCCAAGGTTTTGAGGAACGTGGAGATTTTATCGGGGGGAAATTTGAGGAACAACAGTGCCCAAACCAAAGTTCCTATAACAAAGTAAACCACCGACCGGAGCATGGTGATTTTGGCATCTCGAACCAACTTTTTTGAAATGTGCTCCCGCGTTAAGATCTCTCTTTCGTCTTTCATATGGCAAAGTCTCCGTAGCTTCATTTTTGTTTAAGACAATTATATCATATCATATCATCATAAGATTGTCAACATGAAAAATGAAGGGAGAAGTCGGTGACATAGAGAGACTGTGTTTCGAATAAAATCTTGAAATGTTAAATTTTTTTGATCAATGACACCTTTTACAAGCTCCATATCCTTGATTTATAGCATCTTCAAGTGAAATTTGACTTGGTGATTTCATATTACTGCAGGAGGGATTTGAATGATATTTTCCACCCGATGAAGGAACCCATACCATGGTCACATGTTCGTTATTAGATATTGTACCATCAGGTTTTGTTGTTTCAATATTGTTATATGTTGTCTCGTCAGGTTTTGTTGTTTCGATATTGTTATATGTTGTCTCGTCAGGTTTTGTTGTTTC
>JAZTWS010000026.1:0-3268 GCA_045636005.1 Eubacteriales bacterium
GCTGGGAGCTTTCTTGAAACTTGTCAAACGCGCTTATGGGATAGGTGACGCTTACGGTGTCCGAAACCCTCTCATAGCCGAATTTGCGATAAAAATCGAAGGAAAAGGGGTGCAAAAGCGCAACGTATGCACCGTATTCACGCGCTTTGGCGTGTGCCGTTTCCAGCATCTCGCGCACAAGTCCTCGGTTGCGGTATTCGGGAAGCGTGGAGACGTCAGCGACTGTCATCGTAGGGATAAACTTGCCGGCGAAGCGTGTCCCGCGAATACAAATAAGTGCAGTTGACGCGCATTCGCCGCTCGTTTCATCGATCTGCCGATAGCGGTAGGTGCTTACGTATTCGTTTTTTCGCTTCGGTGTGATCGTTAGCTTCATAATTTTCTCCCAAGTGAAAAAGTAAAAAATCCTGCACGAAAGTGCAGGATTTTTTTGGTGCGGGAAACGGGAATTGAACCCGTACGGTGATAACCACACGCCCCTCAAACGTGCGCGTCTGCCAGTTCCGCCACTCCCGCGTGAACATCATATATTATACTGCTTTTTTTGATTTTGTCAAGAGCTTTTGAAGAAAAAAATTCTTTTCGCCGAAGTTTATAAGAAAGTGTTGAAATTTGCGCGAAAAATGGTATAATGATATAAGAGAAGAAGATATTCGCCATCTTCGTTATCACACTATATTTGGGAGCGTTGATCATGTCTTTTTCATCCACCGTTAAAGAGGAATTGATAGGCCTTACCGTAAAGAGCAGCTGTTGCCGCCGCGCGCTTTTGTACGGCGCGATGCTTGGTGCCACATTCGAGGGAACCGCCGTTTCGTTCTCCACTGAGCACGAGGAGATCGTTACGTACATAGCAAAGCTCGTGCGAGAGTTTTTCAAAAAGGATCCTTCTGTGGATTTCAAGATCTACGTTGGGCGTCCGAAATATACGCTCACCTTCGAGGCCAACCCCATTGCCCGTTTTTTGAATACTATAGAAAAAAGCGAGGATAGCATGCTGGCCTTGATGGAAAAATCTTGCCCAAATTGCGCGCACGCACTTCTGCGCGGTGCTTTTCTTTCGTTTGGAACTGTGAGTGATCCCACCAATTCCTATCACGCGGAATTTATTCTGCCATTTGCCAAGCGCGCCGATAAGTTGGATGCGCTTTTGGCAGAGATCGGACTTCCCGCACGCAAGATCACACGAGGAAATAAGATCGGTCTTTATTATAAAAAAAGTGCGGACATCGAGGAGCTTTTCGCGGAAATGGGCGGCAGCCGCGCCGTTTTCGATCTTGTCAACGCCAAGATCGAAAGGGAAATACGAAACAACGAAAATCGCGCCACGAACTGTGATGCAAGAAATATCGCAAGAGCCGTGAGTGCCTCGCAAAAGCAGATCGCCGCGATCATACGCTTGAAGGATTGCGGTATGCTGGACGGGCTTGACGAGGATCTTCAAAAAACTGCCGCGCTTCGCATGGAATACGACGAGGTATCGCTCGCGGAGCTTGCGGCAAAGCACGAGCCGCCGATCTCCAAGTCGGGACTTAACCACCGTCTTGCCAAGCTATGCGATATGGCAGAAAAAATAAAGTAGGAGGAAGCTTATGTCGGATTTTGTTCATCTTCATTTGCACAGTGAATACAGTCTGCTTGACGGCACCTGCCGCATTGAAGAGATCCCAAAGCGCGCGGCGGAGTGCGGACACTCGGCCGTGGCAATTACCGACCATGGCGTCATGTACGGCGCGGTGGCCTTTTATCGCGCTTGTAAGAAAAACGGCATAAAGCCCATTATCGGGTGTGAGGTCTATGTGGCGGCAAAATCGCGTCACGGAAAATCGCCCGATGAAGAAAATAAGAGTGAGCATCTCGTTTTACTTTGCGAAAACGAAGTTGGATATCATAATCTGATCGAGCTGGTATCCGCAGGATTTATCGACGGCTTTTATTCCAAGCCTCGCATTGATATGTCGCTTCTTCGCGAGCATTCGGAGGGGCTGATTGCGCTTTCTGCCTGTCTTGCGGGGCGGATCCCTCGGTTGCTTTTGGCGGGGGACTATGATGGCGCGATTGCTTACGCACACGAAATGGAGGAGCTTTTTGGCAAGGGCCGTTTCTATATTGAACTTCAAGATCACGGTCTTGAGGAGCAAAGACAGCTTTTGCCTCTTCTTGCACGCCTTTCGCGTGAAACGGGGATACCTATGGTAGCTACCAACGACTGTCACTATCTGCGTCGTGAGGACGCGGAAACGCAAGCAATTCTCATGTGTGTGCAAACCAATAGCGTGATCACCGACGGACGTCCGATCGGCTTTGAGACCGATGAGTTTTATTACAAAACCACCGCAGAGATGGAGCGTCTTTTCGGCACGTATGAGGGCGCACTTACCAACACGGTGAAAATTGCCGAGATGTGTCAGTTTGACTTTGATTTTGACACGCTTTATTTGCCGAAGTTTCCTTGTCCTGACGGAATAAGTGCGGCAGCGCATCTTGAGGCACTTGCGCGCGCAGGACTTGAGAAGCACATAGCGTCGGGTAAGATAACGTTGGAAAGACATACGCGCGAGGAGTACGACGCGCGCCTTTCTTACGAGCTTTCGGTGATCGATAAAATGGGGTATGCCGATTATTTCTTGATTGTGCAGGATTACGTGAATTTTGCGCGCAGCCGTGAGATCCCCGTTGGCCCCGGCAGAGGATCGGGGGCAGGAAGCCTTGTGGCGTTTTCGGTCGGAATTACGGATATCGACCCGCTTCATTTTGATCTTCTGTTTGAGCGTTTTTTGAACCCCGAGCGCGTCAGTATGCCGGATATTGATATGGATTTCTGTTATGCAAGGCGCGACGAGGTTATTGCCTACGTCAACGAGCGTTACGGACGTGATCACGTTTCGCAGATCATCACCTTTGGTACGCTTGCCGCCAAGGCCGCGATACGCGATACGGGACGCGCAATGGGACTTTCCTATGCCGATGCCGATATCGTAGCGCGTGCAGTGCCCAAGGAGCTGGATATCACGCTTGACGCATGCATGAAGCGTCCCGAATTTAAGGCGATGTATGAAGAATCCGAGCAAAACCGAAAGCTGATCGATACGGCAAGAAAGCTTGAGGGAATGCCCAGAAACGTCTCGATCCATGCGGCCGGTATCGTTATAACCGACCGTCCGCTCACCGCTCACGTTCCGCTTTCGCAGAGCAACGGTATTGTCATTACGCAGTACGATATGACGACGATCGCCGATCTCGGTCTTTTGAAATTCGATTTTCTTGC
>JAZTWS010000027.1:0-2007 GCA_045636005.1 Eubacteriales bacterium
ATGGGCAGCCGTTACGGTGGACTTAAGCAGATCGACCCTGTTGGACCGAATGGTGAATTTATCATCGATTATTCTATCTATGACGCAGTAAAAGCAGGCTTTGACAAAGTGGTTTTTGTCATTAAAAGAGAAAACTATGACGTCTTTCGTGAAACCATCGGCGTAAGGCTGGAGCATGCTATCACCGTAGAATATGCTTTCCAAGAGGTGAGTGATGAGCAGGCCTCGCTTTTGCCTGCCGACCGTGTAAAGCCTCTTGGTACCGCCCACGCAATGCTCTGTGCTAAACCCTATGTAAACGGCCCCTTTGCCGTAATCAACTCTGACGATTATTATGGCGCGGAGGCTTACCGCCTTGCCGCAGATTACTTAACCGCAGCCAACAAGGATAATGATAACCATTTCTGTATGGTGGGATATCGTCTTGCTAACACTCTCACGGAGAACGGAACGGTTTCTCGCGGCATTTGCGTGTCAGACGAGGAAGGATATTTGCGTTCCGTCACCGAGCGCACCAAAATCCGCAAAAACGGTGAAGCGGACGCGGAGTATTTGGACGGCGAGGATTGGGTATTTTTATCCGGGGATTCCATTGCTTCTATGAATTTCTTTGGCTTCACCGAAAAAATATTTGATTATGCCGAAAAGGGTCTTGCCGCTTTCCTGCGCGACCCCAAAACCGATCTTATGAAAGGGGAGTACTATCTTCCCACCGTGGCGAGCCAATCCATTAGCGACGGCAGCTGCGATTTGAAAATTCTTCCCACGAAGGATCTTTGGTTTGGTGTTACTTATAAGGAGGATCGTCCCTCCGTGGTAGAATGCTTCAAAAAATTGACCGAGGCGGGTGTGTATCCCAAGGAAGGCCTTTGGAGATTGTAAGGAGAAAGCGATGGCTATACTTGTAACCGGCGGTACCGGCTATATTGGCTCCCACGCTGTTGTGGAGCTTTTGAAGATAGGTGAGAAGGTCGTTATCGTCGACAACCTGAAAAACAGCAAGAGGTGCGTTTTAGACCGTATCGAGACGATTACGGGCAAGCGTCCTGCCTTTGTTTGTGCGGACCTGCTTGACAGGGAAGCGCTCGACCGTGTGTTCAAGGAAAACCCCGATATTCAAGCGGTGATCCATTTCGCAGGTCTCAAGGCAGTAGGTGAATCGGTAGAAAAGCCCTTGCTTTATTACCACAATAACCTGACGGGAACCTTCCATTTGTTGGAATGTATGGAGAAATACTGCGTAAACCGCATCGTATTCAGTTCCTCCGCAACGGTGTACGGAATGCCCAAAAGCGTGCCGATCTCCGAGGATTTCCCCCTGTCCACCACCAATCCTTACGGCGAAACCAAGCTGATGATTGAGCGTATCCTGAAAGATGCTTGCCTGGCAAGGCCTGCGCTTTCGGCTTGTGTTTTGCGGTATTTCAATCCTATCGGCGCCCACGAAAGCGGTATGATCGGCGAGGATCCTCGCGGCATTCCCAACAATCTTCTGCCTTATGTGGCAAAGGTGGCCGCAGGCAAGCTTCCTTGCTTGCGTGTGTTTGGTAACGATTATCCCACACGTGACGGCACTGGCGTGCGCGACTATATCCACGTGGTCGATCTGGCCTTGGCGCACCTTTGCGCTTTGGACAGAACCAAAAAGACGAGCGGAATCGAATATTACAACGTCGGTACGGGAACAGGGTACTCCGTTCTTGAAATCGTCAAGGCCTTTGGCAAAGCGTGGGGAGGCGAAATTCCTTACGAAATCGCAGAGCGCAGAAGCGGCGACATTGCCGAATGCTACGCCAATCCCGCCAAGGCTTATGAGATGCTTGGCTGGCGTGCGGAGCGCGATCTTGCAAAAATGTGCGAGGATGCCGCCAGATGGCAAAGAAACAATCCTGACGGCTATCCTGACGATTAATAACAAAAAAACAGCCTGTTTTTGAGCAACAGGCTGTTTTTTATTTGCTTTTGGTGTCCTTTTCCTCGTTTTATAAGAAAAAAGCAAGCAATAAT
>JAZTWS010000028.1:0-2809 GCA_045636005.1 Eubacteriales bacterium
GTACTGCGTAACAGTTCTCTTATTTTGTGCCGCATCCACGCCCGAACGGGTCTTAAGTGCCTCAAAAAACGCTTTTACGTTTTCCTTATGCTTCTCCCGTCCTTCTTTTTCGTAATATTTTAACGGTTCATACAATAAGTCACTCATATATTCTTCCTTTATTTTCGAGGCTTTGTACTATGAATATATCATATTTTCGTTTTTTTGTCAATATGACCACCCCAAAAACAAATGGAAGGCAACGTATATTTTGCCTTATCCAAAATACCGGCGAAGTGGAAACGAGGCATTGGCCACCGACCAAAGCGACGGGAAATAACGCATAGCATTCCATACGAAAAAGCCACGAAGTGAAAATTCCTCGATCAATGCCATAGTGGCCGCCACACTTCGTGCGTCCTCAAACCAAACGACGTGCTCCACGGGTCTTCCGTTCTCTCGCTCGTAATAGTTATAGTTCGGAGACTGTGCGACCTCGTCAAAATCAATGATCGCATTTTTCTCCCAGGCGCGCGCAACGGCCTCGGCGTTTGACAGAGAACGTGCCACACTCTCCCCCGCAACGAAGGGCAACCGCCAATCGTAGCCGTAGTTGGGGGTGCCGAGGAAGATCTTTTCCCGTGGAATGACCGAGACGGCATATTCCACGACGCGCCGCACCTTGTCGATCGGGGCCACGGCCTGCGGCTCCCCGCGCGAATAGCCCCATTCGTACGTCATGAGGATCACGCCGTCGGCCGCCTCTCCCATACCGCGATAATCGTGTCCCTCGTAAAGAAGCCCCTCCTGATCGGCACTGTACTTAGGGGCAAGCGCCACGAACACCTGTATACCAAGCGGAGCCATCCTTTCCCGAAGTCTTCGTATAAAGGCCACGTATTGCTCGGCGTACTGCCCTTCCAAATATTCAAAATCCACATCGACCGCCTCGTAACGCTTGGCGCCGACCACGCGCTCCACCTCGTCAAGCAACGCTTCCTGTACGCTCTCGTTCTGAAAAATGCGCGCGGCGTTCTCGCTGGAAAAGGAACCCCGTTCGTTAAGGGAGGAAAGATGCATCACGGGTGCCACGCCGTAGCTTCGGGCAAGCTCCACGATCTCGCCGTCATCAATATCGATAAGCGTTCCGTCATCCCGAAAGCCGTAAGTAAAGATCGTAAGGTAGGTGAGGTAGGGCAAGGTCTGCTGCAAGACCTCGCGGCTTACGTTTGCATATACATAGCCACCACTCTCGATTTCTCGATTGTAAAGTGTCTCAGGCAACACAATATTCAATGTTTGTCCGGGCGTGATCTCGTTTTTTCCAGCAAGCAACGGGTTATTGCGCCAAAGCGCATTCGTGCTTGTGCCAAACTGACGGGCGATCGAAAAGAGCGTGTCGCCACTGCGAACGCGGTAGGAAACGAGCGGCTGATAGATCACGAGTGTCTGTCCGATCACAAGCTCACCGGGGTTGGTCAGCAAATTGTCGGCCATAATTCTCTCGGCCGTCGTACCGTATGCCGCCGCGATACTGTATAAGGAATCTCCCTGCTTTACCGTGTAAATCACCATAAAAGTCCTTCCTTTCTGCAAAGTTCTCTTTTTACAGGATATGTCCCGCTTATACGTTATGACAGAATATTTTTCATACATAGACAAATACTATTCATACTATTAAACAGGAGAAAGGAAGATATATGAACAGATCAAGAATTCAAAAATGCTGTGCCCGCGAGATCCTCGATTCGCGCGGAAATCCAACCGTGGAAGCAACGGTCATTTTGGAGGACGGAAGCATTGGAACGGCAAGCGTTCCCTCGGGTGCCTCCTGCGGTAAATTCGAAGCGCACGAAAAGCGGGATGCCGATCCGAGTTACTATCACGGAAAAAGCGTTCTTAAAGCGGTATATAACGTATGCAAGGTCATTTCCCCCGCACTCGTGGGCATGAGCCCCACCGAGCAAGGCGAGATCGACCGCATCCTTTGCGAGCTGGACGGCACCGAAAATAAATCCGGCCTCGGTGCCAACGCCATACTTGCCGTCTCGCTTGCCAACGCCCGCGCCGCCGCCAATCACTACGGCATTCCTCTATACCGCTATCTCGGCGGTGCCGCGGCCTGCCGCGTTCCCGTTCCTATGATGAACATTCTCAACGGCGGTGCTCACGCGGCCAACAACGTGGCGATTCAGGAGTTTATGATCGTTCCTGTGGGGGCCGCCTCCTTTTCCGAGGGACTCCGCATGGGAAGCGAGATCTATCACACGCTTGGTAACATTCTCAAGGACAAGCGACTTGCCTCTACAGTTGGTGACGAAGGCGGCTTTGCGCCTGACCTCGCGTCCGACGAGGAGGCCATTGAGCGGATCATCGAGGCCATTCAAAAGGCCGGTTTCTCGACCGATGCCGTGCGAATCTCACTCGATGTAGCGGCAAGCGAATGGTATCACGACGGTGTTTATAAGATCATCAAGCGCGATCAAAAATATACGGCCGAGGAGCTTTCGGACTATTTCGTGTCACTCACGCAAAAATATCCCATTCTCTCGATCGAAGATCCGCTTGACGAGGAGGACTTTGATTCTTGGCAAGCGCTTACCGCGCGTGCCGGCAAACAAACGATGTTGGTTGGCGACGATCTTTTCGTCACCAATTCCGAGCGTCTCCGAAAAGGCATCACCTGCGGCGCGGCCAATGCCATTCTCATCAAGCCAAATCAGATCGGCACGCTCACCGAAACGTTAAACGTCATTCGTCTGGCCAAGGAAAACGGCTACCGCTTTATCCTCTCGCACCGCTCGGGCGATACCGAGGACACCACCATTGC
>JAZTWS010000029.1:0-3073 GCA_045636005.1 Eubacteriales bacterium
CCAAGCTCGGCGGCGACGACTTTGACCAGAGACTCATCGATTGGATGGCCGACAAGTTCAAGGCCGAGAACGGCGTAGACCTTCGCGGCGACAAGATGGTCATGCAGAGACTCAAGGAGGCGGCAGAGAAGGCCAAGATCGAGCTTTCGGGTGTGGCAAGCACCAACATCAATCTGCCCTTCATCACCGCAACGGTAAATGGCCCGCTTCACTTTGATGCAACGCTCACCCGTGCCGAGTTCGATCGCATCACGGCTGACCTCGTGGAGAGAGCGATGATCCCCACCAAGAAGGCATTGGCCGACGCGGGACTTACCTTCTCGCAGATCGACAAGGTGCTTCTCGTCGGTGGTTCCACGCGTATTCCCGCCGTACAGGAGGCCGTAAAGAAGCTTATCGGTAAGGAGCCCTTCAAGGGCATCAACCCCGACGAGTGCGTGGCACTCGGTGCCGCGATTCAGGGCGGTGTGCTTGGCGGCGACGTAAAGGATCTGCTTCTGCTTGACGTAACGCCTCTGTCTCTCGGTATTGAGACGTTGGGCGGCGTTTCGACCAAGATCATCGACCGTAACACCACGATTCCCGTAAAGAAGAGCCAGATCTTCTCGACGGCGGCTGACGGTCAGACCTCGGTTGAGATCCACGTTCTGCAGGGCGAGAGAGAAATGGCGGCCGGCAACACCACGCTTGGACGCTTCAGCCTTGACGGCATTCCTTCCGCTCCCCGCGGCGTGCCGCAGATCGAGGTTACCTTCGATATTGACGCGAACGGTATCGTAAACGTAAGCGCACTTGATAAGGGAACGGGCAAGGAAACCCACATTACCATTACTTCCTCCACGAATATGTCGCAGGAGGACATTGATAAGGCCGTGAAGGAGGCCGAGAAGTTTGCCGAGGAGGACAAGAAGCTGAAGGATGCGGTGGATACCAAGAACCGTGCCGAGAGCATCATCTTCCAGAGCGAAAAGACGCTTTCGGAGATCGGTGACAAGCTTCCCGACGCCGACAAGGCAGAGGTGAAGGCGGCGCTTGAAAAGCTCCGTGAGACCGTAAAGGGTGGCGATACCGAGGCGATCAAGGCAGACACCGAGGCACTGGAGAAGGCCTTCTACGCGCTTTCCGAGAAGCTTTATAAGCAGTCGGGTGCGGCCGATATGGGCGGTCAGCCCGGTGCGGACGGCCAGAGCGCAGACGGCACTTACTATAACGCCGACTTTGAGGATAAGACCAACAACTAAAGAAAACGGCTTGCGGGAGAGGGTAGCCTCTCCCGCCGAGTTCGTTGTGCGAAAGGAACATTCGTAGAAAATGGCAGATAAAAGAGACTATTATGAGGTCCTCGGTATCGATAAAAACGCGGACGATGCGGCCATCAAAAAGGCATATCGCGTCTTGGCGAAGAAATATCATCCCGATATGAACCCGAACGACAAGGAGGCCGAGGCCAAGTTCAAAGAGGTGGGCGAGGCCTACGCCGTGCTTTCCGATCCGCAGAAAAAGGCACAGTATGACCAATTCGGTCACGCCGCCTTCGAGCAGGGCGGTGGCGGAGCCGGCGGCTTCGGTGGCTTTGGCGGCTTTGGCGATTTTGGTGACTTGGGCGATATTTTCGGCAGCTTTTTCGGTGGTGGCTTTGGCGGCTCGTCGAGCGCGCGCAGAAATGCGCCGCAGAGGGGCGAGGACGTTGGTGCCAGCGTGACGGTAAGCTTCGAGGAAGCGGCGTTTGGCGTCAAGCGCGATATTTCCTATAACCGTGTGCAGAAGTGTCCCGATTGTAGCGGAAGCGGTGCATCGAAGGGAACCAGCCCCGAGACCTGTAGCGCGTGCGGCGGAAGCGGTCAGCGACGCGTGACGCAGCGTATGGGCGGTATGCAGTTCCAGTCCACCGTTGCCTGTGATGCGTGTCGCGGTAAGGGTAAGATCATCAAGGATCCTTGCACGAACTGTCGCGGTACGGGTTACATCCGCGTGACCAAAAAGCTGGAGGTATCCATTCCCGCAGGTATTGATGACGGCGAGCGTATCGCTCTGCGCGGACAGGGCTGCGACGGCAGAAACGGCGGCCCTGCAGGTGACTTGATCATCACGGTGCGCGTCAAGAGACATAACGTGTTCGAGCGTGACGGCTATCATATATACTGCGAGGTCCCCGTTACCATCAGCGAGGCAACGCTCGGTGCCGAGATCACGGTACCGACGCTTGAGGGCAACGAAAAATATACCATTCCCGAGGGAACGCAGAACGGAACGCAGTTTACCTTAAAGGGTAGGGGCATTCCGTACGTTAACAGCTCGGGACGGCGCGGAGATCTCATTTTTGCGGTGAACGTGGAGGTTCCCAAGGGACTTTCCGAAAAGCAGAAGGAGCTTCTGCGCGAATTTGCCGCCGCGTGCGGAGAAAATAATTACGGAAAGAAAACGGGCTTTTTCAAAAAGCTGTTTGGTTAAGGACGATGATAGATAAGGATTACGTTTGCGGCGCATATTCGGACGTGAAGGAGTGGCATCAGATACGGGCCACGGTAAAGCTTCCGCAGTTGGATATGCTGACGGCGATCATGAGTATGCTCAGCAACAATCTGATGATCGAGGACTATAGTGACATTGATTTGAAAACCTGCTACGGCGACCTGATTGATGAGTCGATACTGAACGCCGATAAAACGGTGGCTTCGGTTTCGGTCTTTTTGCCTTGTGAGAAGAATTATAACGAGGCGGTGGATTTTATCCGCGCGCGTTGTGCCGAGGAGAGCATTGCCGCCGAAATTGAGGTGGTTGGCGTCAACGAGGAGGATTGGGCAAACTCGTGGAAGGAATACTATAAGCCGCTTCATATCGGGGAGAAGATCGTGATCGTACCCGCATGGGAGCGCTATGACAAAAAAGAGGGCGAGGTCATCGTTACGATGGATCCCGGTATGGCCTTCGGCACGGGTACGCATGAGACAACGAGGCTTGTCATCGGACTTCTCGAAAAATACACCAAAAAAGACTGCTCGGTGCTTGACGTGGGAACGGCAAGCGGCATTTTGGCCATCTGCGCCTCAAAGCTCGGCGCGGGAAAATGCTA
>JAZTWS010000030.1:0-4442 GCA_045636005.1 Eubacteriales bacterium
ACCCGAGGCGCAAAGAAAGCTTTGCAAAGAAACGCCGTTTTTTCAGGGCTCTGCCCTGAAACCCGCCGCCTTTTGAAAAAGGCGGGCGAAAACTTTTCTCGCAGGTCTCTGCGCAACACACCGATAAATCAAAATTTGAAATCAAATCACAAGAAATAATATACAATCAAAAACAGGAGAAAAGACATGATCAAGATCGAGAGAGTTTCGGTAATGAATTTCGAGAATGCGATGCGCGGTGCGCGCAATCCCATGAACAGCTGGGGCAAGAGCGACAGCTACTACGACGAAAAGGGCAACTATATTCTCGGCGAGGCCGATCGCACCTTTGGCAATAAGCTTTGCCGCGCGGGAAGCGACGAGCGCAAGTTCATTCGCCAGATCTTCGTGAGCGTGGACATCACCGCTCCGCTTTATTGGTGGAAGGAATTTGACACCTACAAGGTCGGCACGGTGGCCAACTCGACCTCCACCATGCACAAAATCCACGCCAAGTCCTTTGATCGCGAGGATTTCAGCTGCGACCGTCTTGACGAGAAAGGTCTTGCCATGCTGGATACGCTCATCGAGTACCTTGTGGCCGAGCGCGGGAAGTTCTGCGAAAACCGCGAGCATCGTCAGCCCTGGCACAACATGATCCAGCTTTTGCCCTCGAGCTTCAACCAGATGCGCACCGTCACGCTCAACTACGAAAACCTCGTCAACATCTACTACGCCCGCCGCGCACACAAGCTCGCCGAGTGGCACACCTTCTGCGATTGGATTAAATCCCTCCCTTATGCAGAGGATTTCATTTTGATCAAATAAATTTTGATTTGTAAGGGGAACGATTGTGGGGACTTTTTGAAAAAAGTCCCCTAAAACCCTCAAAAACTTTTCTGGAATTTTTCACTACAAAGTCTGCAAAAGCTTTATAGTAAGAGTTATCCGAGTCATTTTGGTTCTTCTTGCCTTGCAAGAAGAACATTTATGCCGCGAGCCACGCGGCTCAAAATGACGTGAAGTTTGTGCGTCCCCATGCGAGAAAAGTTTTGATCAAACTTTTTCAAAAGTTTGCGGGGGTGGGGCAGAGCCCCACGGAAAAAAATCTGCAAGTTTTTCACTTTTTTGGGAAAGATAATACAAAAGGAGTAAGAAACCCAATATGCGAGATGAAGAAATGATAGAAAAGCGGGTGTCCTCCGAGACGCTATACGAGGGCAAGATCTTAACGGTAAAAAAGGACATAATCGAGCTGCCGAACGGCAAGCAGGGCTTCCGCGAGTACGCCGAGCATGGCGGCGCGGTGGCTGTCCTCCCTCTCACGAGCGAGGGCGAGGTAGTGCTTGTGAAGCAGTACCGTTATGCCGTGGGGCGCGTCTTTTTGGAGGTGCCTGCGGGCAAGCTCGACTCGCGCGACGAGCCGCCGCACGAGGCGGCCATTCGTGAACTGCGCGAGGAAACGGGCGCACGCTGCGAGCGTTTGACGCCGCTCGGCACGCTCATTCCGTCCCCCGCGATCCTCACCGAGCGCATCCATATGTATCTTGCCGAGGGGCTTTCCTTTGGCGAGAGCGCACCCGACGAGGACGAGCTGCTGGGAGTTGTGCGTATGCCGCTTTCGAGCCTTGTGAGCATGGTAATGCGCGGCGAGATCGAGGACTCCAAAACGCAGATCATGACACTCAAGGTCGCTTCGATGCGCTCGAACACGTAATAGAAAGGAAAAACGATGAAACTGAACACCAAGCGAACGGTTTTCGTGGGCTTTGCCTTTTTCCTCATTTGTATGTTTTGGCAGGCCTACGACGTCATTATCCCCAAGATCCTGACCGACAAATTCGGCATGCCGCAAAGCCTGTCGGGCGTCGTGATGGCACTTGACAACGTGCTGGCGCTCTTCCTTTTGCCGCTTTTCGGCACGCTTTCGGACAAGTCCCGCTCGCGCTTCGGTAAGCGCACGCCCTTTATCGTTGTGGGAACGCTGATCGCCGCGGCGGCACTGCTTCTGCTTTCGCGCGCCGACGCGATCCAGACCGAGCGGCTCCAAAGCATTGATACGCTTGACGAAGCGGCGCTCGTCGAGCTTTACGACGCCGATCTCACCGTCTCGCTTGCCGACGAGGCAGGCACGGTGAAGCTTTCGGACGCGATCTCGCGCGAGGACTTCCTCGCCATTTCGGACTACGAGGCTGAGGGCTATACGAAATACGTTGTCCCCGCAAGGCAGGCCTACGCCGCACGGGTGCGCGCCGCCAACCCCGAAACGCTCTTCCTGTTTGTCGGTGTGCTTTTCGTGCTTTTGGTGGCGATGGGTACCTTCCGCTCGCCCGCCGTGGCACTGATGCCCGACGTTACTCCCAAGCCCTTGCGCTCGGGAGCGAATGCCATCATCAATCTGATGGGGGCCTTGGGCGGTATTTTGGTGCTTGTGCTTGGCATTCTTTTTGGCACGGGTAAGGACGCAAATGCGCTGATGCGCTTTGGCGGTTACTTTGGCGTGATCGCCGCGGTCATGGTGGGCGCGCTTGCCGTTTTCCTTCTGTTCGTGCGCGAGAAGCGCTGGACGGCCGAGCTTGCCGCCACCGAAGGCGAGCCCAAGGTCGAGGAAAAGCCAACCGAGGCGCCGTCGCGCAAGCTTTCGCGCGCCGAGCTTCGCTCGCTGCTCTTAATTCTTGCCTCCTCGGTGCTTTGGTATATGGGCTACAATGCCGTGACCAGCAAATATTCGGTCTACGCGGGGCAGGTGTTGAATCTTGACTACAACGCCACGCTCACCATTGCCAGCGCGGCGGCCATCGTTGCGTATATCCCCGTGGGTGCCATCGCCTCCAAGGTCGGACGCAAAAAGTGCATTTTGGTTGGCGTGGCCATGCTTGCCGTTGCCTTCGGCGCGGCGGCCTTTATCCGCGCGGGCGCCTCTCCGCTGCTTGTAAACGCGCTCTTTGCGTTGGCGGGCATCGGCTGGGCAACCATCAACGTCAACAGCTATCCCATGGTGGTCGAGCTTTCGCGCGACTCGGACATCGGTCGCTACACGGGCTTCTATTACACGGCGACTATGGCGGCGCAGACGGTTACGCCCATTTTAAGCGGCATCTTTATGGACATTCGCTTCACGCTTCTCTTTCCCTACGCCACGATCTTCGTCGTGGGCGCCCTCTTTACCATGCTTTTCGTAAAGCACGGAGATAACAAGCCCTCCGCCGCAAAAGGCGTTGAGGTTTTTGACGCATAGGCAAGAGAGACAACTCCGGACTCGCCCTAAAGCCTTAATTTTTCGCGCTTTATGGCACTTGTCTCACTTGCAAAGTCCACACTTGGCTGCGTTCGCCAAGCACCAAAATCATCAAAAAATTAAGGCTTGAGGGTCTGCGAGTTTTGCAAGTGCAAATATTTAGGATAGGCGAAGGGAAATTTTTGCAGCAATATACAATATTGCAAAAAAAATTCCCAAAGCATATACAAATATTTGCCTTTCAAAACCGAATCCGGATTTGTCTCTCTTGCCTAGGAGTAAGATATGATTGTCATTTTGATTCTTTTACTGCTCGTCGCAATCTACGTGGCGCTCATCATGCCGCGTCCTGCGGCCAGACCCGATATGGCCCCTCTGCTTTGCAATTACGCGCATCGCGGCCTTTTTGATAACAAGCGGATCCCCGAAAACTCGATGGGTGCTTTTGCGCGCGCAGTGGAGAAGGGCGTGGGCATTGAGCTTGACCTGCGTCTGACGAAGGACGGCGAGGTGGTGGTCTTCCACGACGCCACGCTCACGCGGATGTGCGGCAAGGATGTGCCGCTTTCGTCGCTGACCTTGGAGGAGCTGCAAAAGGAGCGTCTCGGGGGTACCGACTACACCATCCCGCGCTTTGCCGATGTGCTGGCCCTCGTGGACGGCAAGGTGCCGCTGCTCGTCGAACTGAAGGGCGAGAATGGCGAGGACGCGCTCTGCTGGCGCGTGGCGCCTCTGCTCGACGCCTACGGCGGTGAGTATTCGGTCGAGTCCTTCAATCCTCTGCTTCTGCGGTGGTTCTCGAAGCACCGTCCCGACGTGGCGCGCGGTCAGCTTGTGACCAATCTGACAAAAGAAGAGCGACAGGGAAGTAAGATTCTCAACTTCGCGCTCACGCATATGCTGCTGAATTTCCTCTCGCGCCCCGATTTTATCGCCTGCGACGGACGCTACCAGCGCAACCTCGCCTTCTGGATATGTAAAAAAATCTTCCGCGTGCCTTTCTTTATGTGGACGGTGCGCAAGCAGGAGCTTTTGGAATACAATCGCCGCACCGGCCGCTGGTCTATCTTCGAAGGCTTTTTGCCAAAATAAAAAACGCTTAGGGGGACTTTTTAAAAAAAGTCCCCCTTTCAAATTTTGATTTATCGGTGTGTTGCGCAGAGACCCGCGAGGAAAGTTTTGATCCAACTTTTTCAAAAGTTGGCGCGGTCGAGGGCGCGGAGCC
>JAZTWS010000031.1:0-3532 GCA_045636005.1 Eubacteriales bacterium
TGCGGCAAAGGGCTCGGCAATGAATTTGAGAATGTTTACGCCAACGGCGGTTGCCATAATGTCGGCACCTGCCATAGCCTCGGCAATGGCTTCTACGTCCTTGCCATTGATGCCTTTTACGTTCTTGACGAGATGCTCGTCGTACTTGTCACCGTTCGTGATATATACGGGATATTCGCCGTCGGCATTGAGCTTATCGATCACGGTCATGTTGACGTCGATGAAGGATACCTCGTAGCCCGACTCGTAAAAGAGCTGGCCGATAAAGCCGCGGCCAATATTGCCCGCGCCGTACATAATTGCTTTTTTCATAGTTACTTCCCTTTCGTTGACGAACTTTATAATAACAGTAAATATTATACACTTATATAATGAAGAAATCAAGTGCAAATGCGGAAAATGTTGAAAAAATAGTGAACCATATTTACGAACTCCCCAACCTCCAAAGAGATTGGGGAGCATAAATTATTGAAAAATTTTTTGCGGTTGCTTCCCTTCCATCGCAAGTGCGAGAGTCTCAGGAACGAGTGAAAAATCCGCAACGAGCGAATGGGGTTTATTTTGCGGATCGTCTTGATACATTGGGGTAAAATACACGCATTTTCTTGACAAAAGTGTGCCTATATTTTTAAGGTTTGCCGACAGGGCGTCGTTGGATGCCAACGCGATCACAAGCGGGCGGTCGCTTCGCAAATGTGCCTTTGCTGCCATACAAACCGCCGTGTCGGTAATACCATTTGCCATTTTCGCAAGCGTATTTCCCGTACAGGGACTGATGACGAGCGCATCTAACGGAATCTTGGGGCCAAGCGGCTCGGCATCCACGATCGTGTGTACAATCTCACGGCCGCAGATCTCGCGCACCTTTTCCCTTAAAGCCTTGGCCTCGCCGAATTTTGTGTCGGTATGATATACGCATTCGCTCATAATCGGCAATATCTCAATGCCCGAATTGACAATCTCCAAAAGCGCCTTTACGGATTTTTCGTGGGTACAAAAGGATCCGCAGAAGGCATATCCAATCATGGCGTTATCCCCTCCTTTGATAGAATGTGAACAACGGACTCGGCAAGAATTTTTCCTGCCGATATCGGAGAGTATTTTCCGGGAAGTCCCTCGGCGCGAATGACGCGAAGGCCAAGCTCTTCCGCCGCTTCGAAATCAATGCCGTAAGGTGCAGAGGCAAGCTCGAAATACAAGGTCTCTTTACGCATGGCGCGGACTCTTTCCCTGTCAAAAAGACGGATGGGAGCGGTGTTGAATATCGCGTCAAATGACGTGAGAGGACGGCAAGGTATACCATCTGCGATTGAAAGCGGTTTATGACCGTTGACCGATGCAAACGCAAGATCGGTAGGCTTTCTGGCTCCCACAATTACGTTGGCGCCGAGAAGCTGAAGCTTGAGAGCTAACAGCTTTCCGATTCGTCCATAACCAACGACGAAGCATTGCGAGCCCGACAAGGTGATCGGCATTTCGCAAAGCGCAACGCCGATGGCACCTTCGGCCGACGGCAAAGCGTTACGAATCTGAAATTCATCGGTATAATAATCGATATAGCGGATGTTCTTTTCGGTAAGCCGCACACAGATATCGGGTGGGATTTTCCCGCCAAAAACGAGTGAGCTTGGTTTTATCAAGTCCAAAATATCCGAAAGAGAGATTTCGTTTGAACCGTTCAAATAAAGCGTATCCTTATCCACGGGAAGCGGAAAAACAATGACCTTGCTTGTAGACAATGCCGTTAACGAATCGCCATATTGCTTACCTCTTGCCATAGCAATATCGCGGTTTGCGCAAACCGCAGTATTCCACCCCATGTCATGCATGACATTCTCGGCAATAATTTGTCTTTTGTCTCCGCCCAGCCACAAAATCTCTATCTTTTTCTCCATAAAAAAACCTCCCCGAAAGTTGTTCTTCATCATCATTATATGAAGAAGCTTCGGAAAGGCTTATATTCGTTTTGGAAGGTTGGTATTACGTTTCGGAACGAAAAAGATCTCTCAGCTTGCGGCGGAGTCGGAAAATGGCGTTCTCAATGGATTTTTCGCTTTTTCCAAGGGCCTGCGAAATATTTTTCGTGCCGGTTCCGGTCAGATACATCTGCCACACCTTGATCTCAAACGGTGAAAGCACGCTTTCAATTCGCTTGTTCATGTTCGCCACTGTTTCGCTTTCGGCAACCTCCTCGGGTGGATTTTCACCGCCCACAAACAGGGGAAAGTCCTCCTCCTCATCCTCTTCCCAAGGTATCGGATTTTTTCTTTGTTGAAGCTTGCGAAGCTGAGTGATCATGGCGTTGCGCATACAGATCTTGGCATATAGCCCGAATTGCACCTCTTCCTGTTCCAAATCATAGGATAAAACAGCGTGAAAAAATACCACCGACAATTCTTGGCGCAGATCCTCTACGTCCTGGGCGTTCAGCACAAACCGAACCTCAGGCTTTGATAAAAGCGAGAGAAAAAGCGGCTCGTATATTTTGAGGAGCTCGGCAAAAGCACCCTGATTGCCGTCTCGGACTTGGGTAATCAGTTGGTTCACGATGTTTTCGCAGGAATTGTCTCGCTCTTTCATCATCAATCGGTATCCTTGTCAAAAAGATAATTCATCTGTCCCGTCAAAAGTGCCACAGTTCCGCGATAGACGATCTCGGGGCGCTCCATAAACAATTCGCGCATACGAATGGCACGGTTCTCGGTGTCCACGACGATGGTTGTCTGGAAAATCTGCTTTCCTTTTTCCAAAATGGAGCAAGTGAGATCGAACTTTCTGTCCCCTCTTACCTCATAGGTAGCTCTTGCTTCAATGCCGCGTTTTTTAAAATCCAAATAACGAAATGCCGCTTCCAAGCTCTTATCCAAGATCGAACTGAGAATGTCACTGTGCAGCTCGCGTGCAACGAAGCTGCCCTTTGGCGTGACATAATAATAATTCTCGCCGTCCATTTCGTCGCAGGCAATAAGATCCGCCTCCAACATTTCGTGAAAGCTCTCGGCAAAGTCGAGATACATAACATAATCGGTCTGCATGACAATATCATTTATCGAAACAAAATCCAAAGGATAGTTGATATTTTCCATCAAAAACAGTACAAAAATCTTTACGTTGCGTTTTGCACTGATCGTAGCTCCCATATAAAAGCCTCCTTGTGTCGTATTTTTTATATTTTAGCATATTTCGGAATTTTTTTCAATAGTTTTTCTTGCTTTTTGCGTGAAAATATGATACACTATTATATATCTGTCCAAAAGATAAAATATACACATCTTCCCAAAGAAAGGTTATACTATGGCAAACATTGCGATTTTAGGATTTGGTGTGGTTGGTAGCGGCGTTGCGGAGGTTTTGACGCAAAACGCCGAGCTGATCGAGGCCAGAATTCATCAAAAGCTTAATATTAAATACATTTTGGATTTGCGCGATTTCCCCGACAGTCCCTTTGGACATCTTGTTACGCATGATTTTAACGTCATTCTGAACGATCCCGAGGTTACGATCGTTGCCGAAATGATGGGCGGCTCTCACC